>NZ_JAGHQV010000059.1:0-28215 GCF_017744175.1 Thalassotalea sp. G20_0
CTCCAAAAGATCAACCATTATGATGTGGATAAACAGACACAAAACGCCTGGCATTCAGCCTTGGAATGCAGAAAAGAAGACCCTTTTGGGCTGAACGGAATTGACATTGACATTTGGGAATCGGATTCTGATTTATTGTCGCCGGATTTTGATTTATTTGCGACCGGGTCAGAACGGGTCAACAACAACCATGACTGGCTTGAAGAGTTCCTGCAAGGATAAACCAGTTGTCATGACACAAGCATTTTACGGAATGGCAACATACGCAGGTTAAATTGGCGCTTACCTGAAATTAGAGGAAACCGGAAGCGAATATCAAGAAGAAAGTCAAACCACTACCGCTACTTCCGCAAGAGAAGCCTGAAGCGAAAATATCACTTCAGGATTCCTTCTTTTTCTCACACAATTTATCAATTAACGCCGGTAGCAGGTCGAGAATTTACTGTTTTTTTCTCGCATTGATCCCCCTTCAGGGTCCAACCTGAAGGACAAGAATAATCGTAACGAACGAAAGTGGCATCAATTGTAGGCTGAACTTGTCTACGGCACTGGTTGTCATAAGGTTGTGTCCCAGAAGGACACACACTGATTACTATTTGATCCTCTAGGAGGCTGACCGAGAATAGACTTATGTTATCATAAGCTTCAAAATCAAACTGACTTATGCCAAATGTCACAGCCAAAGTTCAAGGATAGTCCTGTTGAGTTGGATCAGCACCTGCTGTTTCCAACCAACATTTTCGATCTGCTACCCACCACCGATCATGACTGCTTTGTTTACGAGAGCCTCTTCCAAAGCATCGATACATCGGAAGTTGAAAAAAGTATCATCATCTCGGGCAACATGCCTATCCGCCAAAGCTGATTGCTTCAATCCTGATCTACGCTGACAGCCACGGTGTTTTTAGCTCCCGCCAAATTGAACGACGCTGTCGGCAGGATCTGGCATTTATGTACATTTCACAGATGAACTGCCCGAACTTCAGAGTGCTGGGTGATTTTCGTAAAGATAACCTGTCGTTTTTTCATGACTGTTTCAAACAGTCCGTCAAGCTGGCAATGGAGTTGCGCATGGCTTCACTGGGCCATATCAGCCTGGACGGATCAAAGTTCAAAGCCAGCAGCTCAAAGCATAAGGCAATGAGCTACGGCAGGCTGAAAAGCAGAGAAGCCGGGCTCAGTGCCGAAAATGATGAACTGATCAAAAAAGCCCGCCTGTCTGACCAACAGGAAGACGATACTTACAAAGAGGCCAATGGTTGTTATAGCATTCCCGAGGACTTACAGTTCAAACAGGAACGCCTGAAAAAGATAAAAGCGGCAAAAGAAGCACTTGAAAATTCGGATCGGAAATTTGTCAACGCCGATTTTGCCTATGATGCTGAGCCGATGTGTTCGTTTGTCCGGCCAATGAACGGCTGATCACGAACCCCTTGAGCAAGGCTAAAAGAAAGAGCTACCGGGCCAACAAAGAGGTGTGCAGTGAGTGTCCATATCGTTCGAGATGCAGTGGTGCAAAAAAAGAGCCTGGCCGGGTTATCCGCACCGACCAGTTTGAATCTGCACGGTAGGCTATGAATAAGAAAATGGAAAGCACTGAAGCCAAATCAGTTTACGAACGTCGTAAAGTTATTGCAGAGCCACCGTTTGGGCAGATCAAAAATTCGGGGTTCCGGGGATTCAGCCTTCGCGGAAAAGAGAAAGTGGCAGCAGAATTTTCACTGGTTTGCACGGCGCATAATATCAAAAAATTTGTGAAGGCGGCGACAACGGGGTCAATCCGTCTTGACGATGTAAGAAAGGTTAAAGAAGCAGCATAAAGGCTTTAACATGTCTAAAAACTGCTCAAAAGTGGCTGATTAAACTAAAATTTCGCCTATTTTTTAAACTATTTAAATTTTTGTCGCTCTCTGGTTGCTTTCCTGCTTAGTTCTCGGTCAGGCTCCTGGTTAATGCAATTGATGGGTTCCTTCTATCATTGATCCCCAAACTCCGTTCGTCCTGAGCGGAGATTACACACATTAATTTCATCGAAATGATGTCATGGCCCGCTTCCTGCCTGTCGAATAAGAAAACACCCGGGAGGCTGACTATTTTTCTGATTCTTCAATCTCCGTTCTTCCTTGATGATTGGTCGAGAAGAATACTCTCTTTTTTTGACAGAATGGGAAACTTTCTTCAAACGCTATAGTCAGAGTTTAGGTAAATAAACTTAAGTAAGGTAGAGATTATGAATGCAACAGGCTGTATGGCAAGTATCCGAAGTGCTTGTCCGAAAATAACGCCAGCGCGGCAGAATGCTATTGAATATGTGGCTTTAAGCGGTGGTATGATCTGCGCTGGATGTGGCGCTGGTGCAACATCCGCGTATCTGATCACTTTGTGTACAAATGCTGGAATCCTGAAAGCATTATGTCTGGGTGGTGTTGGTGGTGGCTGTGCGACTTGTGCGGCTTTAGTGGCTGAAGATTTACTCTGGTACCGTAGTATATCTGTGCCTGATGAAGCCACCCCCAATCAATTGCCAGTGGTGAATCAGCCAGGAAGTACCTCGGTGCTTGACGTAAGCCAGGCTAATGAAGCTCTCAATAGTGGTGTTTGCTGTGAAGGCGAGGACCAAAAGACAAAAGGTGCAGCTGATCCCTCTATTGTTTTGGCGGAACCGCTGCCCTATAAAGAGTCGCCCTTTAAGAAGATAAATTAGAGTGTATTTGCCCAATAACCTGTGAATCCTTTTGGCGTGTTTATTCGTATAGCCTGATAATAGCTATTCATAATAAGGCAAAGGGTTCGCCATGAAAAAAAATGGAGTCAAGTTCTACGTTGCCGTTCTTTCCAACGTAGCCATTTTGCTGGTTCTTTTGATACCCCTGTTTTCTGCAAAGAGTTTTGCCCGGGACACTATAAAAAATGATAAACAGGATTATCCTGTCTGGGAGCAGTGGCAGACGGTTGGGCATTCAACCTTGAAATGGGGCTTATGGGATATTTATGATGCTCAGTTGAAAACGCCCTCCGGCCGGTATGATGTTGCTGAACTCGTTTCCACTGATGTGGCATTGCTTATCGACTATCGACGAAAGATCAGTAAAAAACGGTTGCTTTCGGCAACAGACCAACAGTGGGCCCACCTTGGGGTATCCCGGGAGAATAGAAAACGCTGGCTTAAGCAACTCAGCAAAATATGGAAGGGAGTTCGTGCGGGTGACCGCCTGGTTTTTGTGCTGTCGGCGTCCGGTGGGCGCTTCTACTTCGGCCACCGTTTTCTGGGCAGGATTGACGATTTACAGCTGGCCAGAACCTTTATGGATATCTGGCTTTCAGACAATACAGCCTACCCGGAACTTCGGCAACAGCTTATTGGGAAATAAGGAATTGTCCCGAAATAACTTGCATATTTCAGAGCTTCAAAACTACGTTCGTCCTGAGGGTGTCGAAGGGCGTGAACTCCGGCCTCAAGTATTGTGCCAATCACCCTTCGATACTTTGACAAGCTTGTGCTCAGGATGAACAGAGACCAGGTTCAAAATGTCAAAATTATTTCGGGACAATTCCGGACGCGGATTCAAAAGTTACAGATTGCTCTGTCGATGATAGCTAATGAAGGAATTCATTAGTCTATTTTCTATGAACAATAAAACCGTTTTCTTTTATCTCGGCGTTGTCTTATGTGGGCTTTCCCGGTTTGCAGATGCTGACGTGTTAACAGATATCTCAGACGCATCGATCGGGAAGTTGCTCAGATCCCATCAGATTACCGGCACACCTGAACCGGATACACCTTTGGAGCCGTTTACCTCTCCGGTGGTGAAGTTAGGTAAAAAGTTATTTTTCAGCCCCGATTTAAGCCTCAGTGGCACAGTGTCCTGTGCCACTTGCCATCATCCCCAAACCGCTGGTGGTGATGGCCTGGCACTGCCTGTCGGTGTGATCGTTAACGACCACAGGCTGTTCGGGCAAAAGCGGCTGGATGCCCTGAAAGGTTTATATCCGGACCAATACGAAGAGCTGCTGATCCCCAGAAACTCACCGACGGTATTTAATGCATCGCTGTACAGAGAGAATCTATTCTGGGATGGCCGTTTGCAGTACCTTCAGGAAGCGTTACCCGATGCTGGTATGGCCTCACCTTCCTGTGGTGTTGGTGGTAATGGACGGCTGGTGCGTCTTGGTAATGGCTATTCCAATTTGCGACCGGAATGCTATGAGGAGAAGAACCTGTTGCAGGCACAGGCCCGGCTACCGATGGTCTCGCCCTTTGAAATGAAGGGCTTGAAAGATGCCCACTACAATAACCATGAACTCTATGAAGTCATCATACAACGAATTCAGTCTAACCCGCAGTGGTGCAGTGCTTTCCGGCAGGCTTTTGCTGATTCAGAAGCAGCCACCTGCAAAGAGATGATCCATATCGACCGGGTTACCGAGGCATTATCCAGGTTTCAGGGGCACCTGGTGTTTATCGATAATGCTTTTTTTCGTTACGTAAAAGGGAAGGGGGATTTGACGCCCCTGGAAAAAGAGGGGTTGAAGCTCTTTTTTACGCCACTGGTTCGCAATGGTGCTGGTTGCGCGGGGTGCCACAGTGGCAATAATCTGTCCGATGAGCAGTTTTATAATATTGGTGTTGCGCCTTACGGACGGGGAGCTAATGGACGCGGTCTGGACTACGGTCGTAAAAATTTCAATTTCAGGCAGATACCCTATTCGTTCCGTACCCCAAGTCTGCTTAATGTTGCTTTGACCGGGCCTTATTTTCACAATGGCTCAGCCGGGTCACTTTACCGGGTAATAGAGGCACATACGCTGCAATGGCAACACCTCCAGATGGGTGACAGAAAAAATAAGTCGCCAATTGTTCGGACTATCCGCAGTATCGCCACGCAATCCCCGGATTACCTGAAGTTGCCTTACCAACTGGAACCGTCCAGGATCAAGGCATTAATTGCATTTCTTAACACATTGACAGACTCGTGTGTGAATAAACGTCAGTGTATGGAGTATCTGGTAGACCGGCAGCCTATTATCACGGAGCTGGAAAAAACAGATGATGTAAAGCAATCGTTGCTGGTTCAAGCACCAGAATTATCAGAACAGGCGGTGGCAACACCTCCCGTGCAAGGCTGTGCAGGAAATACCACGGACATAAAATCTGTTGATGTTACTGCCACGCCGTTAACGAATATCACTCAGTCCAGCGGTCTGGACCATCAGCGGGTTATTGGTCTGATTAAGCCCGGATGGTTAATGGATATCGTCAATTGGTCTGGCGTGTCTGCATTTGATATTGATAACGATTGCCTGGATGACTTGATTTTCAATGATAATCAGGGAAATGTCATCGTCTACTACCAGCAGCCATCCGGTGGGTTTCGAAAAGAGGTGCTGCAGCTTCCCGATATCAATACAAGCGGTGCCATTACTCCGCTGGTGGCGGATATTGATGGTGACTACAAGGCAGACCTCTTTCTCGGGAACAGTGGCCGTTATTTTCCCCAGATTATTTTTAATATGGTCGAAGCTCCAACATCCATGGTGTTGAACAATGTTAAGGGTCCGACGTTAAACGCCAGTTTTGGTGATCTTGATCAGGATGGGCATCTGGATATGGTGATGGCCTTCTGGCGCACCTACAAGTCAGCACGTCAGCCACAGGTGTGGCGTAATCATGGCTATCGTAACCTGAGGCCGGAGGGTATCGTCTATCCTGGCCTGAGGCACAGCTATGGTGATGTCATGCTTGGGGATGGTGTGATTAATCAGCAGCATGAGCTGCCGTTGTTTGGCGATAGTGATTTTACCTTTACCCCCAATATGGTTGATTTTGATAATAATGGCACCACGGATGTGCTCCTGACAGCGGATTTTTTTACTTCTCAACTCTGGCAATCAACGTCTGAAGGCTTGCAAGATGTCACGGATATCAATGTCATTAATGGCAGTTTTGGCATGGGTGCCGCCATCGCCGATTTTGACAATGATGGCGATATGGATTGGTTTGAGAGCAGTATTTACAGCCCTGAGAAGAATAAGAGATATACCGGAAACCGGCTGTATGAAAACTCAGGAAATTTTAACGTCAGCGATGCTACGGAAAAATCAGGTTTGCGAAAAGGTGGGTGGGGCTGGGGCAGTTGTGCCGCTGATTTTAATAATGACGGGTTGCTGGATATTTTTCATGTCACGGGTTACGGAGCCATTCCTGAAACAGCTGATTTCAACTCTGAAAAGGAAAGGCAGTTGCAACTTAAGTTTTTGCAAAGCCACGATGCATTTAATAACGCCAGACCAAGGCTGTTTATTAACCGGGGTGGCATGACATTTTCAGATGAGTCCGCCGCGTGGGGGTTAACCGAGGTGAATGATGGCCGCGGCATTGTCTGCTTCGATTATCAGCAGGATGGCGATATTGATATTGTCATCAGCAATTGGGAAGGCAGGCCAACGTTCTATCGCAACAACAATACAGACAACAATGACTGGCTATCGGTAAAGCTGGTGGGTTTGCCGGGAAATACCGAGGCGTTGGGAGCCAAGCTCTATCTGCATACTGATCAGGGGGTGCAGTATCGTGAGTTGCGCTTTGAGAACAACTACGTATCCGCCAACCCCAGGCAGTCTCACTTTGGCCTGGGGCGGGATAGGAGCATTGACAAACTGGTGATTGAGTGGCCTGCACCTGACCGTGAATCAACAATAATAACCACGCCGGACAAAAACCAGCGACTGGTTATCCATCACCCGGCCCTGGAACAGGAATAAATCATCCCTTAAGTAGCTGGCCATATGGAATCGAATATTTCTGGCTACTTGGGCTGGTACTATGCGAGGCACAACGGAGGGAGCATAGCCGTAGCTATGTGACCGGAGTTGTAACGAAGCAGAGTGCCAGCACAAGTAGCCAGAAATATATGATTTCATATGGTTAGCTACTTATGCCGGGGGAAATGGCTGTTGAAGTGAGGAGCGTTCAGTGAGATGTCGGCATCCAGGGTTATGTTCAGGAACTCCACCAGCATCACGGCAGTCAGCCCCCAGATCAGATACTCTCCATAGTAAAAGGACGGCATCATGTAGTCCTGGTTGCGCAGTTTCCAATGGTTGAACGTCAGGTTGCCCTTGTCCAGAAAGTAGCTTAACGGGACTTTAAAAATACGATCCAGCTCTGCCATATTGGCTCTTAGTGGTGTGTCTGCGGCAATAATCCCGACAATAGGGGTGACTTCCAGACCAAAGCGCGAGACCACCGAGCCGGTTTGGCCAATGATTCTGACGGCTTCCGGGGGGAGGGCGATCTCCTCAAAGGACTCTCTCAATGCGGTATGGACCAGGTCTCTGTCAGACAGGTCACGCTTGCCTCCCGGGAACGCAACCTCGCCACTGTGGGTGCTCATATGGGGGGCTCGCCGGGTAAACACCAGCTCTGGTTCCGGTGCATTGGTAATGGGTATCAGCACTGCGGCTTCTGGCAGTTGGGCATCTATTGTTCTGGGCTGGTGGTTTTGCAGCCGTTCTTCAACCTGGTTCAACATCATGGTGACTTCAGAGGCATCCTTGCAAGGGACTTGAATTTATCATAAGTAGCTCAGCCGGATTTATCCAGTGTTCTTAGGGCCTGTTGACATTTTGTTGCCTGCACAGAGTGAATGATCATACTGCCTTAGTCGTGTATAAAGCATCGACACGCAGTCGTCTCTCTTGCTCAAAAAGCATCCTGACTCAGAATTTATCGGTGACATTGCCAGTGCTTTCTACCCGGTCTGGGAAAAGGTCGCCGCCCGCTCCCCGCAAAAGCACAAGCGGTCACGGCTTTTCGGATAGCGGGAGGCGGGTAACGGCTGTAGAAATGTGAAAGTTATTTCAGGACAGTTACTTGACGTCTACCCTAAGAGATCAGTTTCACCGTGAGGAACTGATTATGCAAAATGTAAACTCTGGAGCCGCTTCATCACAACTCACCGGATATGTTACCCCACCGGTTGCGGTTGGTCGTTCACCATCTCCCCCCGTCGCCGCAGTTGCCAGCGTGCTTCCGACTCCTGGCCTGAGTCCGGAACTATGCCTGCAAGAAGAAAAAATGTCGACCAATGGTACTAAACCTGTAACAAACAGAAATGTGGCACTTTCGGCACCAAGTGCTCAACGAGATGAAATAAGCAAACCTTTTCGAGACGATGGCAACCCTGATACCGCGGGTATTTCATCCACAAATACTGAAAAGAGGATTATAAGTGACATGAAGGATGAGTTGATAAAACTCGTTCGCCCTCTGCTTTGGAATAATGCTCGCATTTGTGGGCTGGCACTCACTGGCAAAACCAGAGACCAACTTAAGTTCAAGGTGACGGCGGATTATGATTGCAGCCCGGAAGAAAAGCGGATGTTGCTCGCCGAAATAGAGCGCTTCATGCAAGATAATGTTCCGCAGAGGTTGCGAAATGAGTTTAAACTCGTAATTGATTACAGTGGGCCTATTGAAGCCTTGAGTTCTGACCCTGTGAATTCATAAGTGGAAAATTTGGCAGCAATCAGGATGCCTCCCTTAGTTCTTGTTCTTAAGGTAGACATTAAGGATTCTTCATGATGGTAAACTGAACCCTGTCCTCTTTCAGCGTTTGATGAGGGGGCGGTTGCTTGGCAGGTGCTGCGGGTCTTGCATTGGAACCACAAAAGAAAAGCTTTTCCCGTTAATGAAGCAAGTAGATCGACAGTTTGTTCATCTCTGAGGTTTTGTTACTCTGTTATTGTCCTTCTTTACCCATCTGCCAGAAACAAGGAGTGAACGTTGATGACAGGACCCTCTGTGCATTACTGCAGTGTCTGCGGTCATAAGACTCAAAGAAAAGTGCCTGAAGGGGATCATCGCCTGCGGGATGTGTGTAGTCACTGTCATACGATTCATTATCAGAACCCCAGGGTTATCACCGGGTGCCTGCCCGTTTACCAGGATAAGGTATTGATGTGTAAACGGGCGATTGAGCCCAGAAAGGGGTTCTGGACACTGCCCGGTGGCTTTATGGAGTTGGGCGAAACCATCGAAGAGGGAGCGGCACGGGAAACCCGCGAAGAAGCCTGTGCGGATGTTACCATTGAGTCACTTTATACGCTGTTTAATGTGGTGCATGTCGGTCAGCTGTCGGCTTTTTTTCTGGCGAGACTGGAACGGCCGGATTTTGCCCCGGGGGAGGAGAGTCTGGAGGTGGCCCTCTTTGAAGAAGATGAGATTCCCTGGGACCAACTGGCATTTTCTACCATAAGCCGAACGCTTCGCTATTATTTTGCCGATCGCCGGGAAGGCACGTTTCCCATGAGGCTTGAGTATGTCACGCCTCCACAGCGGCAAGATTGACCGGGTGAAAATCGAAGGCAGGCATTTCATAAGGGTGTGCCTGCAGTAGCGCCTCAATGGCGGGTTTTAAAAACGGCTCCTGACAAAGCATTTCTACTTTCCAGGTTTCTTCTGAATGGATTTCGCCGGGTTGCCCGGAGTAGGGCTGGCTTCCCGGCAAGGGGCGAAACTGGCCGGTCCCCGGGGTTTGCCAGCAACAGCAATCATAGTTTCCATAACGACCAGCACCGGCATTGAACAGGGCCTCCTTGACTGTTTCAAGCCAGGGGGAAGGAATCATGACACAGACTTTGTACACCTGAGTTTCAGACTTTTGAGAAAGGTGTGCTTCACGTTGTGCAGATGATTCCTTCATGCTTATGAACCGTAGCGGAAACGATTAATCACCGGCTGGGCGTACATCTTTAAGAACCAGGGGCGGTATAGCTCAGAGCAGCGCTCCAGGTGTCGGGTGAATTCATCGCGTTTTTTCAGCAGATCTATGGCCGGGAATAACTGTTCGATCCCAGGAACCTGAATAACCTGCTCATGCTGGTTGATCTCACTGCTGATTGCTTCCCAGGCAAACAGGTTGGATGGCTGCAACTCATAGTTATGGTGAATCTGATGGTTAACCTCTTGAACCACCGAGGCGGCATCTTCAAAGTCCTCTGTCAGCGGTTTGCCAAACGCAACATGTACATGCCCTTTGTAACCATCTATGCCTGTGACGATGCTTTTCAAATCTTCATCGTCGGCTTTCAGATACTGACCGGTCTGTTGTTTCTCATACAGTTCCCGGGCCTTGTCGCAGTCGCATGGGTCGAACTCGTAGGAGATAGAGACCGGTACAATATTCAGTGAGCGGATATTGTCAGCAAAAGCGCTCTGCCTGCCACGACGGCTCAGGTTAAACATCTTGATAATGGCCGGATCGGTCTGGTCATTACCATCCTTGGCCCGGCCTTCGCTCTGGGCAATCCAGACCGGCTGGCCAGAATCAATGCAATGGTGAATGTAGGCAGAGAGACTCTGGAAGGCGAGCAGCTTTTCCCGTCGCCCGGACAGTGAGCGTTTGACGATAAAGCTTTTGTTCAGACGCATCAGGTCACTGACAAAAGGACGTTTGACCAGGTTGTCGCCAATGGCAATCTGGCAGGTTTCCATATCGTTAAGGTAGAGCGCATAGTTGACCAGGGCCGGATCCAGAACAATATCTCGATGATTGGACAGAAACAGGTAGGCCTTGTTCTTGTTCAGGTGCTCAATGCCGGAAAAAGACACCTTATGGGTAGTGGTTTTGATCACCCGGGTCAGATAGGGCTCAATAATGGCCTGAAAATCCCGGACATTATGGATATTCCGTGTTTTGTACTTTAACGCCAGAGAGGTGATCCAGGCCATGGCTCCGGAAAACTGCCGGGTTAAACCGGGGTAACGGTGCTTTGCCATCACATGGAGCAGGTCTTTATCAGTTAACAGGCGAGCCAACGTAGGCCGGACCTCATGGTCATGGTAAGGGCGGATATCGTCAAAAGCTTCCATTTGTGCCAATGCTTTGAGGTCAGATAAGGAAAAAATCGTTATTGATTGACGGGCTATTATATTTCATGGACTGACTGCCGGTCTGTATAGACACTGTCGCGTAATGTAACTGAGCCGCAGGGAGGATGCAAACCAGAAGGCTTTCACCGGGTAAGGATGTGTGCCATTGAAGTGATAATGAAACGGGCATCGGTTGCCGGGTGACTTTTATTGCGGACATGAAAATCACTGTGAGGAAGACCTGCAAAACGGTTCCGGAACATCATATAATCCTCTTATAAAAATGCCAGGCAGGGGTTGTTCATGTTAAAGCAGTTTAAAAATGCTGTCCGTTTGTTGGTATTGCTGGCCACGGTGACCGGGCCGGTCTTGGCTGCCACCCCTGTTAGTGGTGCTGCGGCCCGGGGGCAGTTAAGCGAGGCGATTCAAATTCTCCACTCAGGCCAGGCAACAAACCCGGCTAAAGCCATTAACGCTTTGCAGCGTATCGCCCGCCAGGGCGATCAGCAAGCCCGGGCCGAAGCCATGCTCTGGCTGGGCAGGGCTTATCGTGACGGGCTTGCCGGGACCGCTAAGGATGTTGGCATGGCCTTTGACTATTTTCAGCAGGCTGCCGGGCGTGAAGGGCTGAACCCTGAAGCACAGTATGAGCTGGGACGGGCCTATCTCAATGGTGAAGGCACAGACCGCAACCTGATCGCGGCCTATATGTGGACCGAGCTCAGTCTGCAGACCCCGTCGAAAATATCGGCGTCGGCAGAAGCTCAGAAAGCCAGGCTGGTGGCTCTGCTCAATAAGGTTCAACTGGAAAAAGCCAGGCAGCTGGTGGATCAGTTGGCGACTCTTTATCTGCAATAATCAGGCTCTTGATCGCAAATGATTAAAGTGTATAGCCCGGAAAATCTGGTGGAAGCCCAGTGCCTGAAGGATCTGCTGACCAGTCGTCGTATTTTCTGTCATCTGGCCGGTGTTGACCTGATCGGCGCAATGGGAGAGCTGCCTGCCATTGGTTTGCTGGCGCTGTATGTTGATGATGCCGATGCGGGCCTGGCAAAAGAGTTGATTGACGATTACCTGAATGCCGAGCCGGAAGAGTTGGAGTAATTTATGTGCAGCCGTTACTCATTCAACCTGCCCGGGGTTGACCTTGGCTTTCTTGGTATCAACGAGATGTTAACTCAGAAACCCGTTCAACAGGTGGTGCCGGGGCAGCAGGTGTGGCTGGTTCGAAACAGTGACTGTGGTGCCCCTGAACTGGTCCAGGCCAAGTGGGGGCTTGTCCCTTCCTGGTTGCAGGATTTATCCCGGGCCCAGATCAATGCCCGCGTGGAGACCGCCGCTGAGTCACGAATGTTCAAAAAAGCCTGGCAGGACCGGCGTTGCCTGATTCTGGCGGATAGCTACTACCAATGGCATATGGCTCCGGGCAACCGCCGTCAGCTGTGGCGTATCGGTGCAAAAGAGGGTTCGCTGATACTGATGGCCGGACTTTGGGAGCGGTTCACGGTGGACAGTACTCTTTCGTTTGATTCCTGCGCCGTCTTAACCATGCCGGCCATGCCACCGTTAATGTTGATCGCTGACCGCATGCCGGCGTTGTTAACGAAGGCTCATGCACAACGCTGGCTGTCCGGAGAACCTTTTGATATTGAACGTTTTTCTGCCATTCTTGCCAGCTTTCCCTGGCACAGTCAGAATATTCTGAAAGGCTGAGGTTGCGTTGTTCAGAATCTCCATTCACTGCTGAAATGCTGGTCTATCATTAGCGTTCATTGTGGCCGTGTGCAGTGAACCCAGTGCAATTTTCTATCAGGAAAAAAATCATTTTTTTTACTGTCGTGCCTGTCACGCTGCTGTACAACCTGATCTTTGGAATCCACCTCTACCTCTCACTCAAACAGGCCACGGACGCGGTCGCCAAAGGATTGATTGAGCAGGTCTGGCATAATGCGGACAAAATTGACAGCCATACCCGGCAGCTGATGACCATGACCTCGTTTATGGGGGATATGTTGAGTCGGATGCCTGTGACTGACCATGCCATGATCAAACACTTTCTCACGGATCTGGTGGCAAGAAACTCTCTGGTTCGCGGCTTTACTTATGTGAAGCTCGGCAGCAGCCTGCAGCACTGGGATGTTTTTCATGCCTACAGGAATCAGTGCCGGGTCCGGCTGGATGAAAGCGTCGATACCGGCCTGTTTCCTGCCCAGTTCTGGTGGGCTAATCAGGATCAGCAGAAAGAGGGATTCTGGACATCGCCAAGAGGATCTGCGGATAAAGGATGGATTGTCAGCTATATCGTCCCGGTCATTTCAGCGAACACCCTTTATGGCTATTTCTGGATGGATATCAGCCTTGCGGATCTGCGCCATCAGCTGGTGGAAAACACCACGGGAAATGCCAGTTTTTCCATTGTTAATGGTGCCGGAGAGTACCTGCAGACGGACAGTGAAACGCCGAAGCGCTACCAGTTAAACAGCATTCATCAAAGCCAGTTTTATTACGGTTCCCCGGGGTTATGGCATGACCTGGAAGAGCTGATTGAACGAGGTGAGCCCGCTTTCCGGCACAAGTGGGTGCCGGTTCGGCAGAATGAGTACTGGTTGATGGGGGCACCGATTAAATCGGCTTCCTGGTGGATGATCAGTTATGCCCCGAGGGAAACCGTACTGGCTCCGGTGATTGACCAGGCGCAGATTAATGCATTGCTGATGCTACTCTCCCTGACACTGATATTTACCTGTGCCAGCCTGGTGTCGGTGAGAATTGCCCGTCCGATTATCCGCCTGAAGCGAGCCATGGATGACTTTACCTACCGTCGGGTCATGCCGGTGATTACCCATATCAGCCGGGATGAAATTGGCAGTTTGACTGAAAGTTTCCAGCAACTGGTGACCAGGCTGGCGGACCGGGAAAAAGCACTGCATCAGGCCAGAACCAGCAATATCGGTCATTTGCTTGAGCGGCTGAGGGGGAACTATTTTTATTTCAACCTCAATAAGGATGGGTGTGTTACCCATGTCAGTCCGTCAATAGAAGCCATTCTGGGCTATACACAGAAAGAGTTTCTGCGTCCATTGATCGGGTATCTTGCTAACCGGGACAGTAAATTATGTTTTCGCGATCAGTTTCGTGAGGCCAAGCAAGGGCGATGGGGCGATACCTTTGAGCTGGATATCCGGCATCTGAATGGCAGTATCCGCAGGCTGGAAATCTTCTGGAGTGATATCGGGGATCTGGAAGACAGGCAATATCTGGTTGAAGGGCTGGCCAATGATATTACCGATCGGGTAAGCGATACCAAGAAATTCAAGCTGCTACTGGACAGTGCGCCGGATGCAACCATCATTGCCACACCGGAAGGCATTATTGGCATGGCCAACAGCAGGACGGAAGATCTGTTTGGCTTTCACCGGGAAGACCTGGTCAATATGCCCCTGAGCCTGCTGACGCCACTGGAAAACCGTCCGGGGCACCCTCTGTTGGGTGATCTGGAAAAAGCCAGTTGGGAGCAGCTGTGCCTGGTGGGTTATGAATCCCGGGGTATTGATCGTAAAGGCCGGATTTTCCCGGTGGAGATCACCAGCAATCCCCTGAAAACCGGCGATGGACTGCTGATCTCCATGGTGGTTCGTGATATCACGGAGCGAAAGCGCATTGAACATGAGTTGATGCGGGCCAAGGAAGAGGCTGAGCGGGCCAACCTGGCCAAAGGTCTGTTCCTCTCCAATATGAGCCACGAGTTGAGAACACCGCTGAATGGGGTGCTTGGCAACGCCCAGCTGTTGTTAAGAAACCTCTCGTTAACGTCGGCCCAGCGAAAAAGCCTGAACACCATTGAGGCCAGTGGCCAGCATTTGTTGTCACTGATTAACGATATTCTCGATTTAACCAAAATTGAGTCCAGCAAGATTGAGTTACACCCTTCTGCGGTTCGATTGCTGGAGTTACTGCGCGGGGTGCGCAATATTCTGATGGAAAGGGCGGTCAGCAAGGGACTGGATTTACGCCTGTTGCCCATTGGCACGTTACCGGAAATTGTCATGCTGGATGAAATCAAGGTTCGTCAGGTGCTGCTGAATCTGCTCAGTAACGGGGTTAAATACACGGTTAAGGGGTGGGTTGAATGCCGGGTTTCTGTGGCGGGCAATGATATTGTCTTTGAAGTCCGCGACACCGGTGTTGGTATTGCCCATGAGGACCTGGAGAGGGTCTTTGAACCTTTCCGGCAGGTCCATCTGGGGTTGCAGATCGGTGGCACTGGCCTGGGGCTGGCGATCAGTCGGCGGCTGGTCTCGGCCATGGGTGGGGAGCTTGATGTTATCAGTGAGCCCGGCAAGGGGAGCCGTTTTATTTTTGTTCTGCCGCTGGTTCTGGGCAGTTTTGCAGCGCTGAAAGAGCATCAGCGCCTACTGCCCGGTTCCATTTATGTGCATTTGGATGAGCGTTTTCAGGGGATCCGGGTTCTGGTGGTGGATGATGTTGAAAGTAACCGGGATATGATGGCCGGTTTGCTGGACTCTGCCGGTTTCAGGGTTGATACTGCCGGCAATGGCCTTCAGGCGGTGGAAGCGGTGAAGCAGGTGGATTTTGACCTGATTTTGATGGATATCTCCATGCCGGTGATGGATGGGGTGACAGCGATCAGGAAAATTCGTGAACTTCCCGGAAAAGTATCGGTCAAAGCAGTGGCTGTGACCGCCAGTGTCAGCCATGAGGCCAGGGAGCGGTTGTTGATTCAGGGGTTTGACGAATACATTGGCAAGCCCCTGGATGCCGGTCTGATGTTTGATAAAATCCGCTGTTTACTGAGTGTGGATTATGTCACCGCACTGCCAAAACCAGAGTGGAATGAGAATGCTTTGCTGCAAAGTCTCAAAGAGATGCACATGGACAGCTTTGTTCATGCCATCATTACTGCTTTCGAGCAGGGCGATCTGGAGTCGCTGGAGCAGGCGCTGCACACATTTGAGAACGACCCGGCATTGGCCGATGTGATAGGCTTCCTGCTGATGCTGACGGCGGATATGGATATTGCCCGGCTGGAAAATTTTATTGGTCAGCTGGTAGAAAATTTTGACAATAAGTAGCTGGCCATATGGAATCGAATATTTCTGGCTACTTGGGCGTTGAGGCATTATCAGTCAGTTTTATTGATATGGATTCATTACCAAAAGCAGCAAATTCATTCTCGACAGCAGCGTTTGCCAATCCTGGGAGTTGCCCGGTGCAACCGGGCAAACATTCAAACCCTGAAACTGCACACTGCCAGTCCCCGGGTAACAGAGAACAGCTAAGACATGAATTGCTCGATGCTGTGAAGGCCGGCACGTTAGGCGCTCGACAGATCAGGATGAACTCCGCGAAATCAGGTCACGCAAGATTCAAAAAAGAGTCGGATTATCTTGACCATAACGATGAGTTACCAAAAGGACCAAGGCCCGTCATCCTGATTATGGAAGATGTACCCACGATATTAAGGCCGAACCATGTCACTGTTGGTCTGATAAAACCCGGTACGCTCGCTGCCTATAAAAAAAATGCCATTACTTCCTTCTTAGAGAACAATGCGGTAAAGCCGGATGAGCTTTCTGCCAAATGCCTGCCTGACCACAGTTCACTGCAAAAGAAAATGGAGGAGAGAGCTAAACGGATCTGTACAGTTTATAGGGGATCTTCATCCGGTAAACTGCGCTGGAATGGCACATTCAAACCGCCTGAGTTCAGGGAAAAAGATTATAAAAAGTTAACATGCCATTCAGAATGGCTGACCACCGGGTATAAAAAATCACAAATCAAGTGCTTTCTTACTGCAAAAGAGGACCTTGGCAAAGACATTACCGATCATTTGCAGGATAAACACCAGTTAGAAGAGACTTTTGGCATCGACCCATTGCCCTGGCTGGTTTATTCCCAGCAAAGCGGCTCGGCAGAGGTTTATTTTGAGGATGAACTCAGTGGTCATCTGTCAGGGCTGCATAAAGCCAGGCTCACTAATTTTTCGATATCCCATATCATTGCTGAAGATACCTTCAACCAGGTATTGAATTTTCTGCCAATGCCGTTAAGAGTAAAGACCCTGAATCAACAGCATCTGCCAGCGATGCAGTATCCATGTCAGGACATTATAAAACTGGTAACGAACCCGGACTTCAATCATCAACACTTAAGGGAATTAATAGACCAGATTTGGAGATTAATAGACCAGGATTTCCCGGTTCAAAAAACGTTTCTTTACAAGGGGAAGTGGCAGACAGTACTTGATTTGTTGATCCAGTCAGCAACAACGTTATGGTTACAAGATCATCATCGTAGTATGTCTCTGTATTATAACCAACAAGAGCATAGGGGAGAGACAGCTGACGAGGAAGAAGTTTTTTTCCAGTTATCTACTGAACTGGCCAGGCGCGGGGTGTCTTTTGATGAAAAAAATGGCAAGCATCTGTTAAGGGAATTTTATTCGATTAGACTGTGCTGTCGTTTAAAGGCATTGGGATTATCCTACAAGGGGGACAATTTAGGGTATTTAATTGCTGATGTCCCCTTCTTTAATGATCCGGCTGTCATGCTGGAATTTCATCAACGTTGCCAGAGACTCAGTTCAGCAGAACTGCAAGAAGTGTTTGACTACGTCCTTCGACGGCCTTTTCAGGGGTATCACCCCTATGACCAGTTAAAGAACTATTTATTGGCTCTGTTTCGTTTTGGTGAACCCGATGAGCAAATATTCAGCGCGGTGAGAGAAAAAATAGCAAACACCAGAGCTGATGGCATTGAACAATCCCTGGGAACACTTTGTGCAGATGATTATATCCACTGGGTTAAAGAACTCTGGGAGCGGCGGGATCAAGAGCCCTTTTATCAGCAGTGGCCAGAAAATATCAAAAAAGGGCAACAACAAATAGACGAACTGCAAAAGTCCTTCGGCCTTACCGGCAGTCAATCTGCCCAACCTGCCTCATTGATGCAACCAGCAGCGTTGCAATTTATCGTCGATGCCTTCAGCCAACCACCGGTTCTGCCCAATGCCAAAGATAACGAAGAGACCATTCTGAGAATCTTACAGCACTATTACCGACGTCCCGGACCAGAGCGAGTCATCCAATGCCTTGGCCGTGAGACATTGCCTGTGGTGTGGAAGCCAGCTCACAGCTGCAGTCATGTATTGCGGGCCCGGAACAATCTGTTGTGGTATATCGAGTTGCTGGAGAAATTCGATCTGATGCATTTCTCTGACATTGAAAAGGACCTGTTGTCGCTGGCCATCATCTATCATGATGCCGCAGCGGAAGATGTCCCCAAACGAGATGAAGAAGTCAGGGCCGCTGACTATTTCAAACGGGATCTGAAGGGGCAGTATCCACAACAACAGCTGGATGGTATTGCCGAGGCGCTGGCCAGCAAGGAAGACGACGTACATGGCCAGAGCGACCAGAATATTTCCCCATCGGTTCGCCGTTATCTGCAGGTACTGCGCTTTGCTGACCGCATGGACTATATTCGATGCACCGGGGTTGATGCCTCGTTCCCGGGATTCTGCGCGGGCCGACACCCGCTTACAGGGTTTGACCCCCGGCGTTTGGATCTGCCGTCGCAACTCACCAGGGATTTCACCGGTGAGCCTGCCCTGAAGCCGGACTTCCAACGCCAACTGGAAGCTGCCATGCATGGTGCCGCTGATCTGTTACAGGTCACTGGCAGCCATAGTGAAGACTGTCGGGCGGATTCCTATATCCAGACGTATCAACTCAAACCTGACAGGACGGCCATCAAAGAGAAATTTGAACTGACCTCCTTGCCACTGCAGAACATGGAAAACTGCCTGGATGATAATGTCCGGCGTGTTATTGCCAGCCGTGCAGGCATTCACACCTGTTCCAGCCCTGACCATAAAGACTGCAAGACTGACCGGCAAAAGGGGATTACCCGTGGCATCCATAATAGCTTCCATGACCTCAGGCAAGTCCGGGTGCCAACAGGGATGACCCGGCTGGAAAAGATGCAGTGTCGCCAGGGTTTCAGTCTGCTCAGCATGGCAACACAAGAGGCCATCGCCCGGGAGGTGCAACGACTGCAATCCGAAGGGATACTTATGAGCCTTGGCACATTAACCCAGCAAACCCTGAAATCACCCCTGGCAAAACAAGTGCTTGAGCAAAGAGGCTTTGCGGTGATCAGTGAGAAGCGCTTCAGGGGGTATGACGACACAGGCAAGGTAAACCTGCAGGAAATGCTGGTGCCCATTCCTGTGGGTTCTGTCAGTTCATGATGCTTTTGTTTAGCCATGAAGGCATTTGGTTTGAATGATGCACGCAATGTCACCATCGGACAGGCTGTGGTCGCAATGCTCATCAATGGTCTTCATTTGTTTCTCTTCCTTTTTTTACGTTTTGGTTTGCCGGCTTGCTCTTCTGAATGTTCCTCGGCGGTTAAGTGAAAGTAATCTGAGGGTTGCCTTCCTTTATCGGTAGTCATGTGTGCCTCATCTGCTCTCCTTCTTTTAAGCGCTACAGAGGCACGCCCCGGCAGCTGGGTGGCTACCCTGGTCTTTATGTAATAAATACATCGTTTCATGGAATCCCGGCTCCCAAGCTCGCTAACCGGGATTTCAATGACCTCAAATCCTGATTTTTGCAGCAGTGCGATTTTAAGCAGTGTCGAGCCATTCCTGGTTTTGAAATCACCACCCACGTAATGCGACGGTCCCTGAACTTCAATCACAATGTTGTGATCTGGCAATAGCAGGTCTACCGGATGTAATGTGTTCAGACTTTTTTCTTTTTCAATCCTCAAAGAGGGAATGCGTGATTTGAGTTGATCGTGGAAGTTGGTTTGACGTTTTGACATGGTTGTCCGGTAATGGGGGACGAACGGACAAGGTTTCCCAAGCCAACTTGCGGCCATGGCAATGATGGTTTGCTCTTCTCTTCTGTCTGGGAATGTATTTTCCATGCGAGTAAACAGGTCATCCATGTACTTTTCAAACACGTTTTTTTTATTGGCATTGGGGGCCAGAGACAACCTGGCACAGCATACCATTACTCCCCAGAGAGACATTAATATGTTTTGCTGAGAGAGCTGAGGGTTTTTACGGATTTGGCGGACAAGCGATTTGAACGTAGAGACAGCCACGTTCAGTTCAACGAATTCACCCAGTTTCGCAATGGCCCACAGCAGGTTGGCGATTTCCTGTGGGTTAAAGTGAGCTTTCTGTGTCTTTACGTGAGGCAATAGCGCGGCTACGGTCTCTTTGAACCTTGGTGCTCCCTCCTCCACGCTGTCCACGAGTTTCGCGATGGCCCACAGCAGGTTGGCGATCGCCTGAGGAATAAATCGGTCTTTATGTGCGTTCACGTAGGGCAACAGCGCGGCCACGGCCTTGTTGAGATCTGGTGTCCCTTCTTGCCTGTTGTCCACCAGTTTTGCCATGGCCCACAGCAGGTTGGCGATACCCTGTGATTTAAAGTTAGCTTTCTGTGCGCTTACTTGGGGCAACAGCGCGGCCACGGCCTCGTTGAGCCCAGCTGTCTGCTCCTGCCCGTTGTCCACGAGTTTCGCCATGGCCCACAGCAGGTTGGTGACTTCCATTGGTTTAAAGTTACCTTCCTGTGCGTTTACGTGGGGCAACAGCGTGGCCACGGCTTTTTTGAACTCAGATGTTTGCTTCTGCCCGTTGTCCACCAGTTTCGCCATGGCCCACAGCAGTTTGGTGATTTCCCGTGGTGTAAAGTCAGCTTTCAGTGCGTTTATGTGGGGCAACAGCGCGGCCACGGCCTTGTTGAGATCTGGTGTCCGCTCTTGCCTGTTATCCATGAGTTTCGCCATGGCCCACAGCAGTTTGGTGATAGCCTGAGGAACACGTTGGTCTTTCATTACGTCCACTTGGGGCAACAGCGCTGTCACGGCCTTTGTGAACTCTGGTGTCCACTTCTGGCCGTAGTCCACCAGTTTCGCCATGGCCCACAGCAGGTTGGTGATTTCCCGTTGTTTAAAATTAGCTTTCTGTGCGTTTACGTGGGGCAACAGCACGGCCACAGCCTCTTTGAACTCTGGTGTCCGCTTCTGGCCGTTGTCTGCCAGTTTCGCCATGGCCCACAGCTGGGAGGCGATTTGCTGAGGAATAAACCGGTATTTCTTTACGTTCACGCAGTGCAACAGCGCGGCCACGGCCTCGTTGAGATCTGGTGTCCGCACTTGCCTGATGTCCACCAGTTTTGCCATGGCCCACAGCATGTTAGCGTTATCCTGGGAATTAAATTGGTCTTTTTGTGCGTTCACGTAGGGTAACAGCACGGCCACGGCCTCGTTGAGCTCTGGTGTTTCCTGCCCGTAGTCCACCAGTTTCGCCATGGCCCACAGCAGGTTGGCGATAGCCCGGGGAATAAATTGGTCTTTCTGTGCGTTCACCCGGGGCAGCAGTGCGGCCATGGCCTCTTTGAACCCTGGTGTCCGCACCCGCCCGTTGTCCACCAGTTTCGCCATGGCCCACAGCAGGTTGGTGATTTCCTGTGGTTTAAAGTTAGCTTTTCGTGCGTTGACGTGGGGCAACAGCACGGCCACAGCCTCTTTGAACTCTGGTATCAACGCCTGCCCGTTGTCCACCAGTTTCGCCATGGCCCACAGCAGGTTGGCGATTTCCTGTGGGTTAAAGTGAGCTTTCCGTGCGTTAACGTGGGGCAACAGCGCGGCCACGGCCTCGTTGAGCCTTGGTGTTTGCTCCTGCCCGTTGTCCACGAGTTTCGCCATGGCCCACAGCAGGTTGGTGATAGACTGAGGAATAAATTGGCCTTTCTGTACGTCCACTTGGGACAACAGCGCGGCCACGGCTTCTGTGAACTCTGGTGTCTGCACCTGCCCGTTTTCCACCAGTTTCGCCATGGCCCACAGCAGGTTGGCGATTTCCTGTGGGTTAAAGTGAGCTTTCCGTGCGTTGACGTGGGGCAACAGCGCGGCCACGGCCTCTTTGAGCCCAGGTGTCTGCTCCTGGCCGTTGTCTGGCAGTTTCGCCATGGCCCACAGCAGGTTGGTGATTTCCTGTGGTTTAAAGTTAGCTTTCTGTGCGTCTACGAGGGGCAACAGCGCGGCCACGGCCTCTTTGAACTCAGGTGTTTGCTTCTGCCCATTGTTCACCAGTTTCGCCATGGCCCACAGCAGGTTGGCGATTTCCTGTGGTTTAAAGTTAGCTTTCTGTGCGTTTACTTGAGGTAACAGCGCGGCCACAGCCTCCTGCAACTCTGGTGTCTGCTCCTGCCCGTTGTCCACCAGTTTCGCTATGGCCCACAGTAGGTTGGCGATACCCTGAGCAATAAATTGGTATTTCTGTGCGTTGACATTGGGCAACAGTGCGGCCACGGCCTTTTGGAGCCTTGGTGTCCGCTCCTGCCCGTTGTCCACCAGTTTCGCCATGGCCCACAGCAGGTTGGTGATTTGCTGGGTGTCAATATCCCTGGCTCCAGGTTTTTGATGGCACCTGAATGTTATTGCATCAAGTAGCTTTGACAATAAGACAGCTTGAGTATGCTTGACACGCTCATCCATGGGGTGATGGGGGATAAAAACACCAGCTGAAGTAAATGAATGAAGTGTTGTCGCCAGGCTTCGCCAACTCCAGCTCCGTGTTACTGTAAAATTTTGCAGTAAACGTATCAGCTGGCTTTGTTCCGCTCGATTTAACGGTCTTTGAGAAGCTGACGCGTATTTTTTAATGGAACAGGCAAAGTGACCGTGATTTCTCCCATCATAGTGATGAGCGAAAAGATCAGATTTACCCAACAGATCATCTATTATTTCTGGGTTGACAAGGGCATTAAAATCATGAGCGGGGGTTACTGAACGACACTGTAGATATTGAGAAGTGTATGCGCCAGAAGAATGGTAAAATTCATTATGCCCCGGGAAAGTGCGGGAGGGATTATCCCTCTGTCTTACTGTGTCATGTCTATATCGCCCAAGCCTTGAAGAAGCGGCTTGGTTATCCGGTTGGTTGTAATAATTACCTGGTCTTGCGTTAGCAGCAGGGGTTCTATTCATAGTTATATTTCATTAATTCACGAAAATATAATAAAACAGACCGCTGTTCTGTCCAGAGGTTCATTTTGCTGCAATATCTAGACTAGGTTTCTGCCAAAATGGAATTACATGGCCGTACCAGTGGGAACATTAAATGTCGATTTTATTTCGGGACAATTGCCTGCAGTCCGGTTTCCGAAAAGCCAGGGAACATATGCTCGAGCCGGTCAGTGATACGAAGCTTGTCCTTTTTAACATTGGAGTTAGTCTTTAAAAAAACCAGTACCTTTTCTAAAAATAGTAAGCGGTTACTGGTTTTGACCACCAGCTTCAAGCCTTCGTCGTGTACTTTCTGAATAACATTTAAGAATTGCTCGATTTTATCACGGCTACAAACAGATTCATCACACGCCATAAACACAGCCTGATGCTGTGTTTTGGATAAATCGCTGAGGTAGTAATCGTGGCTTTTTCGATAGGTTCCGGGTAAACAGGGCGGGGCTACCCGACGGATCTGGTCCACCTCAATGCTGAGTATTCTGGCGATATCGTCTATTGATACCGCATTCTCAGTAATCACTCCTGCCGCTTTGCAACCTTGATACTGACCCAGTTGCGATAATGCTTCAGCAGCCCGTACTTCAGGGCTGAGCCACCATTGGGTACGGCAACTGTCTCCTTGTAAATCGTTCAGGTAAACAAAGTTGTGGGCTTTCCCGGCAAAGGGATCAATAAAGCCGGGGGTTGCATCTTTGACAGGAATATGATGATTTGAACTGACCATGATGGCCGTGTTTTCAGTCATCACATGTTTCATTGTTTTTGCCAGCAATTCGTCGCTAAAGAAACCGCCGTTGGCATCATCGATGACCACCAGATCCTTACGGGCAAGCATTTCATCGATCTCTCTACGCCATTGCGCTTGATCACCGCCGAGTTCCTGAAACAGGGCACCTGCTTTTTCTATGTCTATATACAGGGTGTTGACACCGTAATCGGCTGCTTTTCTGGCAACAGCGACACAAAGATGTGTTTTTCCCAGTCCCGGTGATCCGGTCAGGAAAAGTCCCATGGGCTTTTTATCCAGGGCTTTACCCTGATTATTAATCACAGCATGGGTGAACCTCAGGGCCGTCTCTTTCATCCGTTCCTGCTGTGGTGAGGCGGGTTTGAACTGATCCAGATCAGCAACAAAATTTTCAGCGGGGAACGGTGAGCCGTGATGCACCGGTTTTGGTTCCACAGCCGGTATAACAGGCAACGGCGGTTGCTTATGCCAGACTTGATCGAACTGCGATACGAAATATTTCCAGTGCTTGGTACTGAAGCGAAACGCTACAGTGATACCGGCGATAGGGTGATCATCGGGCAGGGTATCGTCGGTCAGCTGTGCATACCCCGTTTCTCCCGCCTCAATAGCACGGTTTGTCTCAGGACTTTGTGGTTTGTTATAACCATCGATCAGCATTTTTGTGACCTGGTCATAGGTTTTTGGTTCATCAAAGTCATCCGGACCAAACCCCAGATAGAGATTGTGTCCGCTGCTGTTTTGCCCGGTGCATATCAGATTAAAACCGATTGCAGCACCGGTTTTGTGCTTCTCGCAGTAGCTGTCAACACCTTGAATATAGAGAATATCACCCTTTTTGATATCCAGTTCTGAAATTTTTTCAGTATTTGAAACAGAGGAAGTCAGATTTATGCACTTGAGATTTTCAAACAGATAATAGATAGGGTTACCGGCATTGATCGGTTTTATATTTCCAACTGTATGGGCGAAGCTTTCAGGCGATGTGAAAAGCGTGTAGGAAATTCTGAATTTTGAGGCCGGGGCATCAAAGATGCGGTTGAATTCGTCGGTGCCAATGATGGATTCAATGGCTCGATACTGACAGGCCAACAGGGTCGTGGCACAGTCGGCAACAGTAGGGCCATGAAAAAAAGCATTCAGGCACTCACTTGGGCTATACCCGTTATCCATTGCTACAAAGCCGGAACGGTATTTTTGGTCAAAATATTCCGGTAGAGAGTGCAGCCCGAGGATTTGACTGCCGGACAGCTTGGGAAGTTCATGGTCATGATAATCCTCAGGATAAAAAATACCCAGACGTTTTCTTGCTTCCAGCAGTTTTGCCCTGCGAAATGGATTGAAACCTGCCTTCGGAGCATGATCATAAAAGCGGGTCATGACTGAACTCCGATCAGCGTATGGTGTGTTAATGAGCTGGAGCCAGCGAACTGTAAATTCAGCGAACTGTTCAGCCACGGGCTTATTGCTGACACTTTTTGGCAAGGGGTGATAAGGGGGGGATATCTTGCATAAAGATGCGAAATGATTGTTTAAAAGATTATAATCAAGGATCGGTTTTTTTACTGAAACTTGTGTACTGTAGATAAGATCACATACGTGATTTATAGTACCGTCAATTTTCCTTTTCCTTACGCCCTGCCTCTGACCGCTTGAATCCGCTATTTTTTTCGGGGTGTCTTGTGTGGCGCTCATCTCAACACTGTTTATTGATGGGGAGAGTCGTGCCCTGGATAAGGGATAACCCAAAAAGCTCGGAGGACAGCTATTACCAGCAGCTAATTCAAAAGATTCAGAATCTGCTTTTCCGGATTTGAGACATAAGCCGTGTTGATAGCTGGCAGGTGCAATATTCATATTAATTATCCTTACAGTAATTTATCCCTGTTATGAATACCGCTCTGGCAGTGCTTCAGGTAATCCCGGGGGAATGTCCGAATAATATTCTTCTGATACAGTTATCTGATTATTAGGACAAAAAGAAAATGAATTAGTTCACCGTCAAAGGGGGTGGGATTAGTGGGGATTTTGCATTGACGGCGAGTTTGGGTAAGCATTCCCACGGGGGGCGTGGGAGGTGCCTGTGTATGTATATCAGAGCTTAGCTGCACTAGGAGGCTGTCCGAGAATAGACTGCCCTACTGCGGTTGCGATAAATTGGTCTAAAAATTCCTGCTTCTTCGTCAAATAGCCCCGCTATTCTCCTCAGAATCAGAAATTTTTATCCTCAATTTCTCGCAATCCTCGCTACGGGCGCTATTCTCGGACAGCCTCCTAGGTCGCAGGGAGCACTCTTTCTAATTAAGGTAGCGGTTTGAGTTTTATCCGTTAAGGCACTGTCATTTAATAACTTCTGCATTTCAGTGAGCACTTCCCGTTTCCTGAAAAGGCAGGCCGCTTTTGCTTTTGCGGCCGACAGCCATCGAGCTTAACAAGTCCCAGCCAATTGCGGAACTTATTCCGGGACAGTTCTTAATGTGCACCCAAAACAGCACCCACCAAATAATAACCAACCAAAGTAACCAGAATGATACCGATAATATTCAGGGCAAATCCGGCTTTGATCATATCTTTGATTTCCAGTTTGCCAGCACCAAATACAATGGCGTTTGGAGGAGTAGCTACCGGCATCATAAAGGCGCAGCTAGCGGCCAGAGCGGCAGGCGCAGCCAGCATAACCGGCTCAATGCCAAGGGTTACACCTAAAGCCCCCATTAATGGCAGAAAACCGGCGGCAGTTGCCGTGTTACTGGTTAACTCGGTCAGAAAAATAATGACTGTTACCACGAAGGCAACCACCAGCAGTATTGGCATGCCCGCCACAACACTCATGGCCTCGGCAACCCAGGAAGCCAGGCCGGTACTTTTGATCTGAGCTGCCAGCGTCAAACCTCCACCAAACAGCATCAAGACACCCCAGGGAATTTCGCGGGCTTTTTCCCAGGACATCACATACACACGCTCATCCTGTTTTACCGGAATGATAAACAGACTGATGGTCGCTGCAATAGCAATCATGGTGTCAGAAAGGCCTGGAATATAGCCTTTCAGTAGTGGTCGAAAGATCCAGAGAGTCGCTGTGACAACAAAGATAATGGCAACGGTTTTCTCGCCACGGGTCATAACACCGAGCTCTTTCAGCTTCGATTTGAACAACTCAGTAGCGTTTGGATTTTCATTTTTATCCAGATCGAAACCAAATTTAGTCAACCACAACCAACTGGCACCCAGCATAAGCAGACAAACTGGCAGACCCACCATCATCCACTGTGCAAAACCAATTTCTATGTTGTACGTTTCAGACAGGAAGGCCGCCAGCAAAGCATTGGGAGGCGTTCCAATCAAAGTGGCCAGGCCACCAATACTGGCGCTGTAGGCAATGGCCAGCAACAAGGCTTTGGAGAAATTTTTATTTTTATCTTCATCACTGCCAGACACCATGGAAGCAACGGACAAACCAATAGGTAACATCATCACGCTGGTAGCCGTATTGGACACCCACATACTCAGAAATGCGGTAGCCACCATAAAACCGCCAATCTGCAGATCAGGACGAACACCGGTACGCAGCATAATATGGAGAGCTATACGCTTATGCAGATTCCAGCGTTCCATCGCCATACCCAACATAAACCCGCCAAAAAACAGATAAATGGTCGGATGAGCAAAAGGGGCTGTCACGGCTTTGATACTGGCAACACCCAAAAGTGGCACCAGCAGAATGGGCAACAGGGAAGTCACAGGAATAGGAACCACCTCTGATACCCACCAGATCGCCATCATGCTGGCGACACCCACCATATACCAGGCATTTTGCGCCATTCCTTCAGGAGGCGCAGTAAAAATAGTCAGCAGTAACACCAGAGGGCCGGCAATCAGAGAGACCCAATACGTGAGTCCGGGGCCAGAACGAGCGAAGGCTGAAGTAGTTGTTGTCATAAATATTTTTTCTTTTAAAAGGCCACACGCGGTCTAGTGTCTTTTATTTCAGGAAAATTATTTTGACTTAGATCAATTTTTAGAGAGGTTTGATTAAATGTGTTAACTTTTGTTTGGTTGTGAAGAGCTGCAAACAAAACCAGGGAAAAAAAGGACACCCACTTTTTAAAAAGTGAAGAGAGTACGTCATTTATTCATTCATCTAATTTCAGGTAAGCGCCAATTTAACCTGCGTATGTGGCCATTTTAACCGTAAAATGCTTGTGTCATGACAACTGGTTTATCCTTGTAGGAACTCTTCAAGCCAGTCATGGTTGTTGTTGAACCGTTCTGACTCGGTCGCAAATAAATCAAAATCCGGCGACAATAAATCAGAATCCGATTCCCAAATGTCAATGTCAATTTCGTTCAGCCCAAGAGGGTCTTTTTTTCTGCATTCCAAGGCTGAATACCAATCGTTTTGTGTCTGTTTATCCACATCATAATGGTTGATCTTTTGGAGAACACTCATTAACTGCGGAAGTATCATCTCTTTCCGATAGGGTTCCAATAGTTCAAGTTCTCTATTCCCCAATATCGGAAA
>NZ_JAGHQV010000005.1:0-211174 GCF_017744175.1 Thalassotalea sp. G20_0
CCACTGCCTTTTACCGCTTTGCTATTGCTGTGCAACAGGGCTATCCAGTCCCGAACCTTGACAAACTCCTGGCTGAGCACTTTACCGGACGGTTTGCGAAACGTGATTTCCAGCGGGAACAGGGATTCTCCCTGCAAAACACTTCTCAGAAACGCCCCGGAACTCCAGGGGCGCAGGGATTTTTTCTGCAGTTCGGTGAGAGTAATCATTTAGCTAATGGCTTCTGCCCTGTGCTGGCTTATGGTTTCCTGCAGCAGGCGCTCCTGTTCCTGCTGTTTCTCCTGTCGGTATTGTTCAATGGTCAGGTTCCGGAGCATCGAGTGGTTCCCGCCCTGGTTATGAACAAAGTGGACAGAGTTCACATAATCTTCAATTACATGAATCTTCTGCAGGGGGGTGACAATCAGTAATTGCAGATTCAACCGGCGAAACAGCTCCAGCCCGTAGCGGGCGGACTCGTCAGAACCCCGGCCAAAGGCTTCGTCGATCATAACAAAGCGGAAAGAACGGGAGTGGTTTTCCCCCCACTCCAGCCCCAGCTGGTAGGCCAGTGCTGCCGCCAGGATGGTGTAAGCCAGTTTCTCCTTTTGGCCACCGGATTTGCCACCGGCATCGGAATAAAACTCTTTTTCCGAGTCATCTTCCCGGTAGCGTTCCGAGGCATTGAACAGGAACCAGTTGCGCACATCGGTCACTTTCCGGGTCCAGCGTTTGTCCAGCTCGCTCTGGCCTTCCCGGCCATTAAACCGTTCGACAATGGTTTTTACCTGAAGGAACTTGTTTTCCGCATAGGCATCATCGCTGTTATCGGCATTCAGCGTATCGCCGAGGCAGTTGCGCAGGTCGATTTTGAACTGGTTGATCTCCGGGTCCCGGTGATTGTCCGCCACAAGTCGTATATAGGTGCCGTCGCTGTAGTCAATAGCGGCCAGGGAGCGGTTAATGGTGGCGATTTTATCCCGAATGGTTTGTTGCTGATGATCCAGCCAGTTCTGGAACATGGCCATGTTGTGGATGGTGCCTTCATTGAGCATCTGTTTAAACCGTTGCTCATGGCGTGGCAGGTCTTCCCCTTGCAGGGTTTCCAGCATGGCGGTGAATTCAGCTACGGAGCCCATGGAAGCGTCCACTTCACGGGTTTCCTGGGGATAGGCGTTTTTATAGTCCGCCATCTGCCCGGTAATCCGGGCCGCCAGTTCCCGGGACTTTTTCTCCCGGCTATCCAGGCGGTTTTGCAGCCAGCTGCGCATGGTGGACTGGGAGCTGTCGCAGTTTTCAATGGTGACTTTTTTGTCCCCCAGGGCGTCCTTTTCCATTTCGGCAAGCGTGGGGAAGCAGGATTCACGGGCAGTTTCCGAAAGCTCCGATAGCTGTTGTTCAGAAAACTTCAGCAGTTTGTGATCCTGTTTCAGCTTCTCTGCAGCGGTACCGGACTCCCTGGTCAGTTTACGCTCCTGTTGTTCTTTTTCACCCGTCGCCGCTTCGCAACGTTCCAGGCGCTGGCGCAAGGTGCGAAGAATGTCGGAGCCGGTTTCCAGCTGCTGCTTTTCCTGTTCCAGACTGTTGATCTGGATGGCCAGAGGCTGCCAGTTGATTTCGGCAAAATCCGTATATTTCAGCAGCAGCTTCAGATCCAGCTGCCGCTGGTTCAGCTGGTTGATCTGCTGGTTAAACTGTATCTCAGCGCTGGCGGATTTCTGAATGTCGGCTTCCAGCTGTTTACGGGTGGCTTCCAGGGTGAAGATTTTTTCCCGGTTGCTCCAGCCCAGGACAAAACGGGAACGGTCATCAATACGGTAACGGTCGTCTTTTTCATGGCGGCTGCCGCCACTTTTGATCTGTCCGGCGGTGGTGATGGCCCGGATCTCCCGGCGGAAGTCGGCCAGCTGATCGCAACAGATATAGTCAAAGCGCTGGGACAGTTCCTGCTCAAGCCAGCTGTAAAACTGGCTGTCGGTTTTGATCGAGACCTTGCGGCACAGGGAGCGCGGGTCAAGGGTATCGGCCGTGGCACGGGCGGGCTGGCGAACCCGGTAATAGACCAGACGTCCCTTGAGGTGGGTGCGATCTACATAGTCGGCAACGGACTGGTAGTGCTCATCGGGCACCAGCAGGCTCAGGGCAAAATTATGGAGTACGCGTTCGACGGCCCCTTCCCAGTGTTTGTCTTCTTCACGGACCTGGAGCAGTTCACCGGCAAAGGGCAGGGCGGATTCCGGCAGGTTGAGACATTCACTCAGGGCCTGACGAATGGCCAGGTTGCGGCTGGGGATATTGGACTGACGACTTTTCAGCGAGGCGATCTCTGCTTCCAGTTCATCGTGCTGGCTGCGCAGTTTCTGAAACTCAACGCGATGTTCCACTTGCTGGTTTTGCAGATCGGCCTGTTGTTTGTCCAGGGATTCCAGCCCGGTTTCCGCCTGCTGTCGGTTATGAAAAAAGCCATCGTCGTCTGCAGGTTGGGAGAATTCCAGGATGTTGCACAGTGCCTGGTAATCATCACAGGCTTTGGCGATGCGGTTCCGTTCCCGCCCCAGTCGTTCCAGTTCCGTTTTCAGTTCGGAGAGGCGCTGGCCGCCGTTCTGGTCAATAGCCCGTTCCAGTTCGCGGCTGGTGGTGCGCAGGTCATCAATGGACAGCCGCAGCTCCTGCAGGCGGGATTCGAGTTTTTGCTGTTCCTGTTCCCGGCGTTGGATGCGTTCCGTCAGCAGCGTGATTTTTTTATCGGCAAAAAATCCGTACAGCGCTTCCCTGGACTGGCGCAGGGCGGCAATGGCCGACTCAATGCTTTCATACTGGTTGCAGTTATCAATCATGGGGGCGAGGCGGTCAATTTGCTGGCGAGCTTTCAGTACGGCCTCGTGAGCCCGGTTAAGGTTGTCAAACTGACGACTGAGTTCGTTGACTTTCTCCCCGGCATCGGTGCTTTCCAGCATATGGCTGCGGACAAACTCGGTCAGGTTGCCTACGGATTTCATGGAGACGGTCTGATAAAGCAGCTCCAGGGCCTGATCGTTGTCAATGCCCATCTGGCGGCGGAACTCGGCCTGGTACTGACTGAAACTGTCAAACAGCTTGATGTGCTCCTTTCGTTTCAGCTTTTTTTTCAGGTCGCCAATATCACTGCCAAAGCCGCTGAAGTGTTTGGCAATGGCTAACGGTTTGCGGGCCACCAGATAGAATCGCTCCGGCGTATTGCTGTTATCCCGGCTCCAGAATACCTGGGCCAGGGTGATGGTCTGGTCAAACCCTTCGTTGACAAAACGGGCCAGCAAGACGCTGTAGCTGTTATGGTCCCGCAGGGCCACCGCCTTGGCACTGAGGGTGTCGTCATCTTTGGCGCTTTTGTAGTATCCGCGCACATAGGAGGTGAGGTTGCGCTCTTTGGTTTCTGCGCCGGCCGCCTTGTTATAGGTGATTTTCTGGCTGGGGACCAACAGGGTGGTGAGACCATCCACCAGGGTGGATTTACCGGAACCGATATCCCCGGTCAGCAGGCTGTTATCGCCACCGGGGGTGGCGACCCAGATTTTTTTGTGAAAGGTTCCCCAGTTCAGCACTTCCAGGGCTGCCAGGCGGAAGCCAGCCCGCTTCGGGCTGTCGGAAAAATCAAACGAGTGTGTCTGCATGGTCCCGGTATACCTTGAGTTTGTCGTTAAAATCGGCCAGCCAGTCGGCATCTACCAGTGCCTTGATGATGCGCCGCACTTCCCAGGCGGGGGGATTGCCTGACAGTTTTTTCAGGAAGCCAAATTCCGCCACTTTATTGATGTGGGTGTCGATCTGGTCAAACAGCCGGGCTTCATTGGCCCGGTCCGGCAGGAACACCCGCATCATCTCAACGATCTGTTCACGGTTCAGGATCAGCCGGGCATCACCACCGCTGGCATCCTGCTCTACCATTTTTTTACGCAGCAGTACGCAGAGCAGGCTGACCGGAAAACTGAGGGGGCGACGGGCCACCAGTCGCGGCAGCTTTGTCTTGTCGTCGTCTGCTTCGACGGTCTCTTCGTCCAGTTGCCGGAGAAAAGCATAACCTTCGGCCTCGTCCAGGATCAGGTCCAGACCCATTACCCGGACATAGTCCAATACCGGTCCATGAAGTTCTTCAAGTTGTTGCCATACCGCCGGATTCTGGTCCCGGTAGACAACGCCTTTCATTAGGTTGACCACAACCACACCCAGATTGGCGTTCCCCGATGATGGGGCTGATACATTACTACTCATTTTGTTATGACGAAGTTATTAATAGGTAAAAAACCATTAACGGGTAAAAATCACCGAAGGCATCCACGCCGCTTTGGTGTTCCCGGTATTGTCCAGCCACTGAACCGCCTGATTATGCTCGGCGTTAATGACCGCCCGATCCGATTCTGCCGCGATATGTAAGTAGGCGACCACTTCACTTAACCCTTTTTTCACCGGGTAGAGTTCCAGCAGTTCTGCCAGGGTGATTTGTGACCGGGTCTGCAGGGCGAAGCGAATCTGGCTTTTCAGGGTCTGCTCATCCACATAGTGCTGATTGTACAGTGCGCTGGTGTCCACATCGCCCTGACCCTCTTCCGGCACTTCATCAATCACCGGGCGCAGGGCAGGGCGGAACAGTCCCCGGCCCATGGGCAATTCCACTTCCGGTTTTAACGGAGACAGTGTGGTGAACAGTTTATCCGGTGGCGGGGTCTGGCGAATGGTGATGGCGTTCTGCTCAATATCCCGGACAATCTCCATAATCCGGCGGTTTTCCAGCCAGGCCTGATCATCCAGGTAGCGGCGTAACTGTTCCACTAACAGGGCGCAGGTGCTGTTCACTTTTTCCCCGGCTTCCAGCAGGCGGAAACGGATACCGTCCAGCAAAGGGTCTTTGTCACTGTTGAGGCTATTGATTTCCGGCAACCGGAGAACTTTTTGCAATGTCTCCTGCAATTCATTCTGGCTGACCGGGGACATCAGCCAGCTCCAGAATGCCTTGAAACTGCGGCCCTGGTCCGATTCAGTAATGGCATCCTGCTCGGAGAAAATGGTGTCCAGCATCTGGCCTTTACCGCTGCTGCTGGTGGTGATCCGCTCCCTGACGCCCCGGTCCAGTGCCCGGAAGTTCTCTTCAACCTGACGGAAGTCAGACAACAGTTGCCGTGCGGTATCTTCTGCCTGCAGGAATTTTTCCTTGATACGGGTGCCATCGTGAGGGGTGACATGACCCTCACGCAGCTGGGCAATCTGTCGTTCAATGGCGGTCTTTTCCTGCTCTAATTGTTGAATGCGCAGGGTGGGGTCGGTCTCGGTCTCATCGGCAATCTCCCGCAGTAGCCGGAAGATGGTCAGTAGTCTGGACTCGGTGCCGACAAATTGTTTCTGCTCAAAACTGGCAATCCACTCAATCACTTTTTCAGTGGCGGGCGTCAGGTCAAACAGCGGTTCATCGCCCATGCTGGCGGGTGGGTAGTACTTTCTTAAATACCCTTGATCACCGGCAGACCAGTTGTTGAGATAATCCCGCCCTTTTTTGGGATACCGGTTCTCCCCGGTGGTTTCCCGTAAATGGTGCAGGTAGTCGTCCAGTTTCGTGGCCAGCTCTTCTGCCCCCACCGAGCGTTGGTTGGTGGCAATAAAGGCACGGTGGAGGAAGCTGATAATCAGTGGTGCGCTGTCCGCCTGCAACAGTCGCCAGGCCGGGTGGCTGCGCAGGCCGGAGATACGGTTGAAGTCCATGGGGTAGAATGAGTAATGACAGAACCAATAATAAATAGTGGCAGTGATGGTAGTTGATTACGGAAGCTTATTCCATGACTTCGCTCTTATTCTCCCCCGGCTAGAAATTCTACCTGAATAACTTCCTCTTTTTGCCACAGAGACACGGAGGCACAGAGGAAAAGATTTTTCTTTTCTCCGTGCCTCCGTGTCTCTGTGGCAGGGCTTTTCTTTGCTGGATAACATCGAAAATGTGGCAGTTATTTCAGGACAGTTCCATAGAGAGCATTCGCCGTTTTTTCCGGTAATGGCGACGATACCTGTTCTCATGCTTACGCCATAAGCCATTTGCCTTTACAATAGCCAGCCATAGATAGATTGATCGAATGAATGCCGGGAAGGATCATGACTGACAGTGGCAAGCAAAAGCATGATGGCACAACGCACTTTGGTTATCGTGATGTGCCAGAGAGTGATAAAGAAGGGCTGGTAGCGGGTGTCTTTCACTCGGTAGCCAGCAGCTATGATGTGATGAATGACCTGATGTCCATGGGCATTCACCGTCTCTGGAAGCGTTTTACCATTGAGCTTTCTGCCGCCAGGCCCGGCCATGTGGTGCTGGATATCGCCGGGGGGACTGGCGATCTGGCAAAGCAGTTTTCCCGTATCGTTGGGGAAAACGGCCGAGTGGTGCTGGCGGATATCAACGAATCCATGTTACGCGTCGGTCGGGATCGACTGACTGATCAGGGTATTGTTGGCAATATGGAGTTTGTCCAGGCCAATGCGGAATGCCTGCCTTTCCCGGATAACACCTTTGACTGCATTACCATCTCTTTTGGTCTGCGTAATGTGACGGATAAGGATGCGGCGCTGAGGTCCATGTGTAGGGTGTTAAAACCGGGTGGCAGATTACTGGTTCTTGAGTTTTCCAAAACCAACAATCCACTGCTGACCAAGGCTTATGATCTCTATTCGTTCAGTTTGTTGCCGATCATGGGCAAGCTGGTGGCCGGGGACTCCGAAAGCTATCGGTATCTGGCGGAAAGCATTCGCATGCATCCGGATCAGGAGACGCTGGAAGGCATGATGAAAAAGGCCGGGTTTGTCAATACTGCTTACCACAATATGACCGGCGGTATTGTGGCGCTGCATAAGGGAGTTAAGCCCTGATGGTCGGCTCTTCTGACAGTGCTTTTGACAACATCATCATCAAAACGGGTCTGCTGGCAGCCTTCGAACGCCAGGTCAATGGGCTGCTGGCTCTGGACCCGGTAATCATAAAAAAACTGTCTCTCTGGTTTGGTAAGGTGGTCGCTTTCCAGTGCACTTCGCCACAGTGGTTATGTTATGTCCACTTTGAGCATGACCGTATTCGTCTTGCCGGTACTCTTGGGGAAGAGAGCGAAAGCCTGGTGGATGCAACCTTTACAGGTTCCAGCGTTGCATTTGCCACACTGGCGACACGCAGAAATCTACCGTTTGCTGATATTCCCGGGTTGAGTGTTTCTGGTGATGAGGCGCTGATTGCTGATTTGCAGCAGATTCATCAGCAGATGGAGCTGGACTGGGAAAGACCGCTTTGCCAGACCTTTGGTGATATCACCGGGCATGTGATGGCCCGGGGGCTCCGCTTTGTCGGTGACCATGTCCACAGAGGGCAGCAGCTGGTTATGGACAACCTCGGGGAATACCTTCAGGAAGAACTTCGCCTGATTCCATCCAGGGTTGAGGTGGCAGGTTTTGCAGAAGAAGTGGGGTGCCTTGTTGAGTCCATGGACCGGCTGGAGGAGCAATGGCAAACCATACAACCTGCAAAAGATACATCTGATGCCAAATCGGGGGCCTGACGTTGATCCGTTTGTTGAAAATTGTGGCCGCTGTCGCCCGTAACCGGCTGGATAATCTGATTGATTCGGAGCGCTCACCGTTCTGGCTGCGCTGCCTGCTGATTCTGCTGCCCTGGCGCTATTTTATCCGTAATAATGCTCCCCGGGGTGAGCGTGTCCGCCTCTCTCTGGAGGCGCTCGGGCCGATCTTTATCAAGTTCGGGCAAATTCTCTCAACCCGGCGGGACCTGTTGCCGGATGATATCAGTGATGAGTTGTCCCGGCTTCAGGATGATGTTCCGCCGTTTCCCGCCGCCGAGGCGATTGGCATTATTGAGTCCAGTCTGGGCAGCGATGTCGATACCCTGTTTGCCCGTTTTGATCGTGGGCCATTAGCTTCTGCTTCTGTTGCCCAGGTTCATACCGCTCAGCTGCATACCGGTGAAGAGGTGGTGGTCAAAGTGATTCGTCCGGGCATTGACCGGGTGATTCGCAAAGACATTGGCTTAATGTATCTGTTTGCCCGCTTGCTGATTGCTTTATCAAAAGACGCTCGTCGTTTGAGGCCGGTGGAAGTGGTGGCCGACTATGAACGTACAATTCTGGATGAGCTTGATCTGTTGCGGGAAGCGGCTAATTGTTCGCAGCTGCGACGTAACTTCCTGACCTCTCCCCTGTTGTTTGTGCCCCAGGTTTACTGGGATTATTGCCGCACAAAAGTAATGGTCGTCGAGCGGATTTATGGGGTTCCTGTTTCCGATATTGCCACGATGAAAGCCCGGCATGTGGATATGAAGAAGCTGGCAGAGCGGGGCGTTGAAATATTCTTTACCCAGGTGTTTCGGGATCGCTTTTTCCATGCGGATATGCATCCGGGCAATATTTTTATTGATACCACCAATCCTGCCGAGCCTCGCTATATCGGGATCGATTGTGGCATTATCGGTACGCTTGAGCCGGAAGATCAGCACTATCTGGCCAGTAACCTGCTGGCTTTCTTTCGGCGGGACTACCGCAAGGTTGCCCAGTTGCATGTGGATTCCGGATGGGTGCCCAGAGATACGCCGGTAGGGGAGCTTGAAGCAGCGATTCGTACCGTCTGTGAACCGATATTTGAAAAGCCACTTAAGGATATCTCCTTTGGCCAGCTGCTGGTCAGGCTCTTTCAGGTGGCCCGCCGCTTTAATATGCAGGTTCAACCGCAGCTGGTGCTGCTGGAGAAGACATTATTGAATGTGGAGGGATTGGGGCGGCAGCTATATCCGGATCTGGATCTCTGGGCCACGGCTCAGCCCTATCTGGAAAAGTGGATGAAAGACCAGGTCAGTCCAACCGGCATTCTCTGCAATATTAAGGAGCAAAGTGCAGACTGGCTGCTAAGTGCTCCCGTGATGGCTCAAAGAGTGATGTCAACGGTGCGAACCCTGGTTGATCAGCAACAGGCGTTGCATCATCATCAGGTGAGGGCGGAAAAACGCCAGAAAAAGCAGAGACGTTTTGGCGTTCTGCTACTTCTGGCAGGCGGGGCATTGATGGTGACTTCAGGTTCCCTTTTTGTGGAAAAAGAGCTGCTGGATCAGACAATGGTTGGATTACTGGCTGTGGCAATGGGTGGTTGGCTGGTTGTTCGCTAAGAAGGTTGCCAGCTTACACCGTTTTTATGAAAACCCCCGGGTCAGCCACAAATCGGCCCATGAACTTTTTCTCATACCGGGGGTCAAAATATTGGTATCCATCAGCTATCAGGAGTTGCCCCATGAATTCGGTTCCGGGTGGTTTTGTAAGCGGCACCCAACCACCAGGCTACGGTGCTACTGAAGCGTCAGGTTCAGATGTGCCTGGACGTTTCTCGGGGCATGACGTCGTTGCTTCCCAGCCTTGCCACCTGTGTGCTGCGCCCCCGCCGTCCTACTCGGAAGCTATGAGGCAGACTCCACAAGCTTTTCCTGACCGTAATAAACCTGTTCCTGACCGTAATAAACCTGTTCCTGACCGTAATAATGTGCTTTTGCTCAATAACGTCAGGAGACAGATGAGAGAAGATGCTTTCCAGGTAGAGCGGCGCGCTAACGATAAAGGGTGTTGTGAACAGCTATTTGGCAATGGTTGTTTAGGTGATCTTCTCCAAATCTGTTGTGTTAGTGCCTGTATGCTAACGTTGTCGTGTCTCTGCGGGAAATAGGGATATGATATCTGATCAGCCGCGTAAGTATGTGAACAAATAAAATGATTGGATAGTGTTATGAAAACAACTCACTGGTTGGATGAGGTTCAATGGAACGATGATGGCCTGGTGACAGCCATTGCCCAGGATCATAAAACCGCAGAGGTTTTGATGTTGGCCTGGATGAATCGGGAATCGCTGGAACTGACCCTGAAAGAACAGGTTGCTATTTACTGGTCCCGTTCACGGGGCAGGCTATGGCGCAAGGGTGAAAGCTCTGGTCATACGCAACGGCTGGTAGAGTGCCGCCTTGACTGTGATGGCGATGCGATCCTGCTGAAAGTGGAACAAACCGGTGGTATTGCCTGTCACACAGGACGTAAGTCTTGCTTTTATCGTCGCCTCAGGGATAACCATGGAGAAGCATCGTGGAATACCGAAGATCCGGTGTTGCAGGATCCGGCAACGATTTATGGACATCAGTAAAGGCTGTATTCTTTGCTGTAAATCATCCCACAGGTTAAAACATGAACGATATAATCAAAAAATTGACTGAAGTATTAAGCAACCGCAGGCAGGCTGATCCGGATTCCTCTTATGTTGCACAGCTTCATAATAAGGGACTGGACCATATTCTGAAAAAAGTGGGGGAAGAGTCAGCAGAAGTGCTGATTGCCGCCAAGGCAGCAGAATATGATCATAATCGGGAGGCGGTTATTTATGAAACGGCTGATCTCTGGTTTCACACCATGGTCATGCTGTCTCATCTTGGGCTTGAGCCTGCTGATGTGTTGAATGAGCTGGATCGTCGTTTCGGGCTTTCCGGTATAGAAGAGAAAGCATCCCGCGGGTAACTGTATTTCCCGACTTTTCCTGAACGTTTGTTGCAAAATAGCCACACCCCTGGGAGGCTGACCGAGAATAGCGCCCGTAGCGAGGATGGCAGAAAATTGAGGATAAAAAGTCGGAAATTTTTAGCGAATAGTGGTTCTATTTGCTAAAAATTTCCGACTTTTTAGACCAATTTGCTGCCACCACAGTAGGGCAGTCTATTCTCGGACAGCCTCCTAGCGATGGAATGGGGTAATATGTCCTCTCTTTGTGTATTATCTGATCAGCTTTTATGGAGAGCTGAAGGAGTAGAAAATGGGTTTTGGTGGCATCAGTATCTGGCAGTTGCTGATCATTCTGTTGATCGTAGTGATGCTTTTTGGTACGAAAAAGCTTCGCGGATTAGGCAGTGATCTGGGCAGTGCAGTGAAAGGTTTTAAAAAAGCACTGGGCTCTGATGAAGAGTCGGAAGGTGAGAAAAATAATGAAAAAAACTCAGGGAAAGCTGAACTAAAGGCTGGCTCTGTTGAGCAGCGTAATCTTGAGTCTGACTTGGAAAAGTCCAGGCATAAGCAGTCTTGACTGTATAAAAGGGCTTTCAGGCCTGTTTTCTGGCGGAAGCTGTCCTTTTGAGCCAAGTGTGATCCCCTCATGCAGGGGAGACTACAGCTACCCTTTGGTGATTGAGTGGCTAGTCGAGAGGTGTGATAGTTCGCTGTGCTTGATATAGGTTTTACAGAGTTGTTATTGGTTGCCGTAATTGCCCTGGTGGTGTTGGGTCCGGAGCGCCTGCCCCGGGCCATCCGGACAACCGCTTACTGGGTGGGCAAAATTCGTCGCAGTTTTCAGTCCGTCAAAGAGGAGCTTGAGCGGGAGATTGATGCCGACGGAATCAAACAGCAATTGCACAATGAAGCTGTCATGAAAGAGCTGAATAAAACCCGCGAACAGTTTCAAAGTCAGATCAATGATCTGAAAAAGTCTGTGAGCATTGATCCTGCTGAAGACCAGACGTCTTCCGGTGTAAATACTTCGCCCGGGGGTGACAGTGGCTCAGTGAGTGGAGATGGCAGTGTTAACAAACAGGCAGTGAATGACACCTCTGCTCGTCTGTCTCAGGAAAAGGGCAGTAAGTAACTATGTCGCAAAGAACGTCGGGAAAAAAATCGGATCATTCTCAGACAACGAAAGGGACAGGTCAGGATAAAGAGCAGCCTCTCGTTCATCACCTCCTTGAGCTGCGTGGGCGTATCCTGAAAAGCCTGGTTGCCGTGCTGGTGGTTTTTGCCGGGCTGTTTTACTTTGCCAACGATATTTACGTTTATATCTCGGAACCGCTCCGCGCCAGCCTGCCGGAAGGCAGTACCATGATTGCCACCGAGGTGGCCTCACCCTTTCTGGCACCCTTTAAGCTGACCATTGTGCTGTCGCTGTTTATTGCGATTCCATTTATTCTTCATCAGGCATGGGGCTTTATTGCGCCTGGCCTGTATCGGCATGAGAAAGTCATCGCAATTCCCCTGTTGGTTGCCAGTATTGTGTTGTTTTATCTGGGCATTGCCTTTGCCTATTATGTGGTCTTCCCTTTGATTTTCTCGTTTTTCACCACCGTTGGCCCTGAGTCAGTCACCGTGATGACGGATATCAATAGTTATCTGGATTTTATCCTGAAACTGTTCTTCGCCTTTGGTATCGCTTTTGAAATCCCTGTGGCGACGGTGCTGCTGGTGTGGTCGGGGGTGACTACGGTCGAAAGCCTCAAGGAAAAGCGCCCATACGTGGTGGTTGGCTGCTTTGTGATCGGTATGATCATGACGCCGCCTGATGTTATTTCCCAGTCTCTGCTGGCCATTCCGATGTGGCTGTTGTTTGAGTGCGGAATTCTCTTTGCCCGGTTTGTGAAAAGCCGGAAACCGGATGAGGCGGAAGCATAGCACTCTGTTTTAATGCTCATTACAGTTGTCTTAAAGCATGACGGTTATCACTTTAGGCGAAGAAGTATTGAACGTTTTCCTGTTTCGTCGGTCATATTTATCATCAAGTTAAAGATTGAATGATGATAGGTAGATTACCTGAGGTGACAGATGAATTTTTACAGAGATTTATGCAGCGCTATTGCGCCAGATCTACAATCCATGTCTTTCGGGTCAGGGCAGAACCAGGCCCCGGCAAATGGTAATGTCAACGGTGTCAGTGCTTTACCGGATGTAATGCCAGCCATTGAACCCGGTAGGGTTCGTTTAACCAGGCGTTTATGTTTTGACTTGGAGAGTCATAAGGTGGTTAAGCTGGAGCAGATTCAGAATTTCCTTTTTAATGGCGTTGATTTGAATACACAGATTACTGCCGGTGACTTGCGAGATTGTAATCCATTGCACTCAGCGGCCATATCAGGCAATGGAGAGGCGGTGGCAGCCATCATCGCCACGGGACAGGTAACAGATATCAATGTTGTTGATGGAAATGGTTTTACGCCACTGGCATTGCTTTGTGGAGCCAGGGTTGAGAAAGCCAAATTCGTTTGTCGTTTTGCCAGTGAGCCTGAAGAGCACAAAGCAAGACTTCTGGGCCTGGAGGCTTTGCTTGGGGCGGGAGCCAATCAGCACACAGCGGATCGCAATGGCTGCAAGCCTGTTCATCATGCCGCCAGGTACAACTTCCCAGGATTGATCAAGCGTATGGCGGAGCAGGGGGGTGCTGGCATTGACGGTACTGATCGTTCCACTGATATCATTAATAGCCGTGATCGACATGGCAATACGCCATTGCACATTGCCGCCGGTAATAATGGACTGGGTGCGGCAGAGACCTTATTGACGCTGGGAGCGGATGTCATGGCACTCAATAAGTCTGGCCAGACACCATTGCATTGGCTGTGTATGTCTAAAAAGAACAATAACGTCTTCGGCGGCATGGTAGCCTGTTTGTTGCTGGAGCATGGCGTAAATGGCAATCAGAGAGATAAAAAAGAATTTACCTGGCTTGAATATGCAGGCAAAAACAGTATGGATAAACTGCTGGAGTATGTGGTAAGCAAGCACAATTCAGTATTGCCTGACCAGAAGAGTAAGATCGCCGTAGCCGTCGCTAGCAGGTGCAATGTGAATACTGGTAGGAAATCAGCAATAACTGTAGCCCAATCGGAAGAGATGATCAGCTTACTCCGGTCAATGCCAGATACTCAGGCCTCTAGCCTGAGAGATATCTGCAAGGGGTCTATTCGAGATACTCTGGTCCAGAATCAAAGAGATTTGGGGTGTCCGCGTGACCAGATTACTGATCGTACTAATGAAGCTGTGCCTCTGCTACCTCTCATGCCTATGGAGAAGTTAGATATGCAGAATGACGAGAATTTTTTTGAGTAAGTCCACGGAAAGCTGTCCGCGAATGGCATGATCTTCGCGGCTCCAGCATCCATGCAGTCCTGCGAGGTAGCCAATTGATCTGAAGGTGAGGTTTGCCCGGCTATTAGAATCACTGATTTTTCTCAAAAACAGGATTTTTTCCTCAATTTTTACCATCCTCGCTATCTGCTTGCCCAGACGGGGTCGCCCAGACGGGGTCGCCCAGACGGGTGCTATGCTATCCTATGATACGGTTGTTTCAGGGAGGAAGTATGCCATATCCCCACTTCTCAGATGGTCAGGAAGAGTTTAATTCTGACCGCATTTACCATCATTCACCATTTGACGTTCCCATTGAGGTGGTCCAGAACGGCCTGCTCTGGCTACTCTCTGATCCGGTTTTTCACCCACTTAAAGCATCGCTTTCGAGTGATTTTTTGACTGTGGATGAGTTAAGGGATGAGCTGGTATCTGGTAAGATCAAACTATCGTCGGTAGCCATTGATCGGGTACTTGATGAGATTGACCGGCTTGTGGATGATTATCGGAAAGGCGTCGCTTTTTAAGCACTCTGGGTGCTCTGATTTTCCTTTTATATGAATGTGTCAGTTTCAGTTCCCTGCTGATTAACTGGCTTATCAGCGTATGGCTGTTTAGATGAATCTTCTCCTCCTTGAGCAACAACACTTTATTGATGAATGGCATGCAGAGCTGGACCAGCGACAGTTAAGGCATGTGCTGGATGTTCATCAGGCCAGTGAAGGCGATGTGCTGCGTGTTGGCCTGGTGAATGGCAACATGGGTACGGGGAAAATTACTCATCTGTCTTCAGAAATAATGCGTCTTGAGGTGAAGCTGAATACGCCTCCCCCTCCGGCCCTGCCTTTGACGGTTCTGCTGGCTTTACCCCGGCCCAAAATGCTCAAACGTTCACTCCAGCATCTGACGGCGCTGGGTGTTAAAAAGATTATCCTGATGAACAGTTATCGGGTTGAAAAAAGTTTCTGGCAGTCCCCCTGGTTAAGCCCCGGGAAAGTGCGTGAGCAGCTGATACTGGGTCTTGAACAGGCCCGGGATACGATCATGCCAGAAGTGATTCTTGAAAAGCGTTTCAAACCTTTTGTGGAAGATCGTTTGCCGACCCTGGTGGCAGGAAAGCTGGGATTGGTGGCTCATCCGGTAGGGGGTAAGAGTTGTCCTCATCAGATTTCTGATCCTGCTGTGCTGGCTATTGGCCCGGAAGGAGGCTTTATTGACTATGAAGTGGATAAACTGGAACAGGCCGGGTTTCACAGGATCCATCTTGGACCACGTATTTTACGGGTCGAAACTGCGGTAACGGCCATCGTCAGCAAACTTTACGATTGATACTCAACAGAGTATGGTAAAGGTGAGCGTTCTGGCGATAATGCAGTCACTGTCGCTCACTCCATACAGTGAGTTTCCAGATATATTAACTGACTGTTTCACAATAAACGGTATCAACACGGCTCTGACTATGGACGGAAAGAGATTAGTAGTTGTAGGTTTGTTTGCTCCCCTGCTTTTTATTGCCAATGCATTGGCATCACCTGCAAAGCATCAGCTGTTGGATAAACTTTATGACCAGACAGGGCTGGAACGTCAGCTTGACTGGATACACGACAGTATGACTCTTCAGCAGCAGAAATATCCGATTCCTGAGCCAGTTGTGGATACGGTCAATCAGGTGGTCAAAATTCGCTATAGTCCCGACTTTTTTCGGGCTTCCATGAAAGTAACTCTGGATGAAGCGTTGTCGGTGGGTGAATTGGACCGGTTGATTGACTGGTTCGGATCGCCCCTGGGTAAGAAAATTCTCCGCCTTGAGGCCGAAGCCAGTGATCCTGCCAATCAGGCAAAAATGGAGAAATATATCCGGGAAAAACTGTCGGCGGAGCTGCCCAGAAATAGCCGGATAATCTTGATAGAAGAGTTGATGGAAGCACTTGATGCTGTTGAGCTGAGTACCGAGCTGGCTGCCAGTGCTTCAGTGGGAGCCCAGAGAATGCTTCGCGAGGTCATGCCCGCGGGTGCCGAGCAGCCAATGAGGCCTGCCCAGGTGTTGAAAGCCCGGGAGAAGCCCTATATCCGGAAAGATATGCCGGAAAGAATGCGGGATATCTTTCTCTACACCTATAAATCCCTGCCAGACAGTGATATCCGGAGATATCTCGACTTTGCCCGGAAAAGTGCCATGCAGAACTTCCAGAGGGGGCAAATTCAGGCTATATCGCGGATGCTCTAGCTCATCTCCTGAGGGTCAATATCTACCGTCCACTTCAGTTGCCTGGGAAGCCGGTGGCTTTCCAGGTAGCAGACAACGCTACTCACCACTGCGTGTAAATGATTTCTGCTTTTTCCCTGGATAAGAAGGTGCCAGCGGTAGCGTCCCTGACGCTTTTCCATGGGGGCTGGAATCGGACCCAGTAACCGAACATTGCTGCCTTCGGCTGCCCGCTCAGCATAGTGTCTCAGGGCTGAGAGCAGGGTTTCACTTTCCCCCTGATTAACCGACTCTGATCGAACCAGGGTTAAATATCCCTCCGGGGGAAGATTCAGGCTTTTTCTTTCCATAAACAGACTGCTGGCAAAACGGCTGTAGTCGTTCATGGACAGAAGCTGGAGAGCAGGGTGTTCTGGATTATAGGTTTGAATAATAACCTGTCCGGGCTTATTCCCCCGTCCTGCTCGCCCCGCCACCTGCATAATCAATTGGCCGGTTCTTTCCGGTCCTCTGAAGTCAGAGCTGAACAGCCCGGCATCGGCATTGACGATGGCAACCAGGGTCACATTCGGGAAGTGGTGTCCTTTCGCCAGCATCTGTGTGCCCAGCAGTATGCAGGGTTTGCCGGATTGTACTTCCTCCAGCATATCGCTCAACGCCTGTTTTCTGCGAGTGGTGTCCCGATCGATTCTCAGCACGGGATAGCCGGAGAAGTGTTGGCTGAGGGTCTGCTCTGTCCGCTCTGTACCCTGGCCAACAGGTTGAAGCTTACGGCTCCGGCACGATGGGCACTGCCATGGGATGGCCTGTTGCAGATCGCAATGATGGCAGTGCATATGGGGAGGGTAACGGTGAATGGTCATGTGCGCATCGCAGTGCGGGCAGTCGATAATGGTGCCGCAGTCCTGACAGATCATGGATGGCGCATAGCCACGACGGTTCAGGAAAACCATCACCTGATTGCCTCGTCCAAGATGAGCAGCCATTCTTTGCAGCAGTTCTGTGGATAAGCCGTCTTTCAGAACCTGGTGGCGCATATCCAGTAACTCCATGGCGGGTGGACGTGCATTCCCCGCTCTCTGCTTCAGGTGAAGCTGGGTGTATTTTCCCTGATGCGTATTGTGTAGCGTTTCCAGAGAAGGGGTTGCCGATCCAAGGACGACCGGACAGTGGCATTGGCTGCCACGGAATATGGCAAGATCCCTGGCGTTATATCGAAGGCTTTCCTGCTGCTTATAAGAGCCGTCATGCTCCTCATCGACAATAATAAGCCCAAGGTGTGGCATTGGGGTGAAAATACCTGAACGGGTGGCAATCAATATGCCCGCCGAACCTCTGGCCGCTTCGAGCCAGCCTTGTAATCGTTCACCATCGCTGAGCCCCGAATGCAGGCAGGCAACCGGTACATTGAAACGATCACGAAAGCGCCTGACCGTCTGAGGCGTGAGGCCGATTTCCGGAATCAGTACTAATGTCTGCTTACCGTTGGCCAATGCTGCTGAAATAGCCTGCAGATACACTTCGGTTTTGCCACTGCCGGTGATGCCTTCCAGAAGATAGGTGCGATAGGATCCCAGACCATCGGTAATGGCTTCACAGGCAAACGCCTGTTCTTCGTTCAGCTGAAGGTGGGCAGACTTCAGTGGGGTGGTGGTTTCGGTAAACAGGCGTGGGGAAGGCTCAACGTCCCGGGAATGGATTAATCCTTTTTTGACCAGCTCTTTTAGAGTGCTCTTGCTGAAACCGTATTCATGGAGCTCCGTGGCGCTGATGCCGTGAGGATTTTCACCAATCAGCGTCAGGGCGGCCAGCTGCTTTTTTGCTCGCTTCAGTTGGTTTCGTAACTCACTGTCCAGTTCCATAAGTGGGTACCAGAAAGGAATGCTGCCGGTGGATGCCGGTTTTCCCAGGCGCAGGTTTTTCGGCAGAGCCTGGTGCAGGGTTTCTCCGATGCTGTGATGGTAATAACGGGCTGCCCACTGGCATAGCTGGATAATATCCTCTGGAACAAGAGCCTCTTCATCCAGGACCGAGATGACTTGTTTCAGCTTATTGGCAGGAATGTCAGTGCTGGATTCGATGGAGAGAACGATCCCCACCATTTGCCGTGGGCCAAAAGGCACGATAACTCGGCTGCCGGGGCGAATGGCCATGCCAGAATGCGTGTCTGGCGGTAAATAGTCGAACAACTGCCTTAGAGGTGAAGGGATAGCGACTCTGATAAATTTTTCTGCGATAAGCCTGGCGGAGACGGACTGTTCAGTGGTTGCTTGATCATTTGCTGCGTCAGAAGTGTCCGCCGGTTTGCTGCTCATTCAGGTTCCATCGTGGTATTTCTATGGGGGGAGATGATACAGGAACTGAAAGCTGGCATGAACAGAAACCGGGTCGGGTGGTTTGAGGTTATCCACCTTGATCTCTTCTGCCTCAGTTTTTCAGGAAGGTGTCGGAAGCAGTGGGTTATAGATAAACTTCTTCAATTGATCGGGTAGTGGCAGTGCTTCAATTGCTGGACGCAACGGTTGCCCACAGATGTTCAGATTTTCGATCAATCGGTTACGGATGCACGTTCGTGCGCACAGTTGCAGAGGCGTTGGTTGTTGGCATTGTAATTCGGGTATGTGGTTTTTCAGAAGGTAAGTGATTTCGGTTTGTCCTTTCCTGAATGCCCAGGACAGGGCTAACGGTGACTGGTGGAGGTTGGCTCCGTGTGTCAGTAAAGTTTTAACGATACTGACATGGCCATTCGAGGAGGCTTGCACCAGGGCTTCAGGAGACTGATGGGTAGTCGCACCGTTGGCCAACAGCAAGCTGACAACCTGAATGTGACCCTCACGGGCGGCAATCACGAGGGCATCTGGAGAGTGGTGTGGGATGGCACCATAGGCCAGCAAAGTGTGGACGACCCCTGCATGTCCTCTTGTAGCGGCACAGACCAGGGCCCTGGATAACTGTTGAGGTGTGGCTCCGGTGGTCAGCAATGCGCTGGTGATCTCGACGTACCCATTAGTTACGGCATAATCCAGGGCCGCTGGCGACCGATGGAGGTTGGCACCTTTGGCTAACAGAGCGTTAACGATCTCAAGCTGTCCCTTTCTTGAGGCTTGCACCAATGCTTCTGGACAATACTCCGGGGGGGCTCCTTTGTTCAGCAATGTCTTGACCGTCTCAACGTGACCATTCTCAGCGGCCCACACTAAGGCCTTCGGGCACTGGTTAAGGTCGGCTCCATGACAAAGCAGGGTGTTGACAATCGTGCTGTGACCCTTTTGGATGGCCCACATCAGGGCTTCTGGTGATTGTTGGGGGGTGGCTCCGTGGGCCAGCAGCGTTTCGACGATCCCGGCATGCCCATTCCGGGCTGCCAGTGACAGGGCAAATGGAGCGAGGCTGGGTACGGCTCCGTGGGCCAGCAGGATGTTAACGATGTCGGTGTGCCCGTTTTTGGCGGCCTTTACCAGGGCGTCTGGCGACTGGTGCGGATTGGCACCGTTGGCCAGCAGGGTGTTGAAAATCACAATATGACCATTCTGGGCGGTCCACACCAATGCATCCGGTGACTGATGTGGAGTGGCACCGTGGGCCAGCAGAATATCGACGATGTCGCCATACCCCTGGCCGGCTGCCAACGATAAGGCATAGGTAGACAGACAGGGAACAGCTCCATTGTCAAGAAGTTCGTTGATGGTCTCTATTTGCCCATTCACGGCTGCCCATGCCAGATCATATGGAGGAGGTGAATCAGTTTCGTTGGCTTGCAGCACATTGTGTATTCCGATATAGCCCTGCCTGCTGGCGGCCCAGACCAAGTCAATATCATAAAAATACAAGCATTCTATGTTCATGGTATTCACCGGACACAGTTGGGCACTGTTAAGTAGTTGGCCAAATGGAATCGTATATTTCTGGCTTAGTGGGCAGTTACTATGCAAGGCACAACGCAGGGAGAATAGCCTTAGCTATGTGACCGGTGTTGTAACGCAGCAGAGTGACTGCCCACTAAGCCAGAAAATATGATTTCATTTGGTTAACTACTTAAAGGCCTTTGTGGTTTCATTAATATTGATGATGGATATCCAGTCTACTGCTTCAAGGGCTCTGTCGCCGGTTTTCGCCAGACTTTTTCTGGATGTCCGTATTTATCCAATAGTTTTTCCACATCATGGGAGGGTTAAGCTAATGGTTTCTCTCCTGAAACAAAGTGGGAGGTAACAGAATTAAAACGGTAATTTGTTAATTTTTGTGTATTGCTTTTTTGTCATTGCAGGTTGTGCTGATGATCGGATAATGGCTTGAAAACTACGTATATGGGACGAACATAAGACTGTTTCCCTCTGTCATAATCTCTGGTAGTATCCACCGCTCTTTACCCTCTCAGCTCATTATGCTGAGATGGATTCCGTTTGCGGTGCCTGTCTCCCGAGCCTGATAACACCAGGGCTCTATTGAGAGTCAGGTGGCGGCATACACCAGTTCGAGGAAGCTCAAATGAAGCAGGATACCCATCCTAACTACGAAGAAATCGAAGTTACCTGTAGCTGCGGTAACAAAATCAAAACTCGCTCTACGCTGTGCAAACCTCTGAGCATCGAAGTCTGCTCCAAGTGCCACCCATTCTACACCGGCACTCAGAAGGTGATGGATACCGGCGGCCGTATCGAGCGCTTCAACAAGCGTTTTGGCAAGCTGGGCGCTCGCAAGTAATCGAGCTGGTAGCATACCGACCGAAAGGTTTAAAAAGGCGACTGTTTTGCAGTCGCCTTTTTTGTATGGCCTGATATTTTACGAATTGACCTTGTTACCCCCATTTCCATCATATATTCTGGGCCTTCATATAACCTCCTCCCCATATCAGTAAAAAACTCATGGAAAAGAAGCAAGCTGCACTTGATTATCACGCTCTTCCAAAACCTGGAAAAATTTCGATTGAAATTACCAAGCCGGCAGAGACCGCGCTGGATCTTTCACTGGCATATAGCCCGGGTGTTGCGGAGCCGGTGCGGGCGATTGCCGGAAATCCAGAGGATGTCTACCGTTATACCGGCAAAGGTAATTTGGTTGCGGTAATCAGTAATGGTTCAGCGATTCTCGGTCTGGGTAACCTGGGCGCACTGGCCAGTAAGCCGGTTATGGAAGGCAAGGCTCTGCTGTTTAAACGTTTTGCCGGGGTTGATTCGATCGATATTGAAGTGGAATCTGAGAGCCCGCAGGCGTTTATTGATACGGTGAAGCGAATTGCCTGTACCTTTGGCGGTATTAATCTGGAAGATATCAAAGCACCTGAGTGTTTTGAAATTGAACGTCGTCTGATTGAAGATTGTGATATTCCGGTTTTCCATGATGACCAGCACGGTACTGCGATCGTGACGGCAGCGGCCATGCTTAATGCCCTTGAGATTGCCGGAAAGGATATTGAAGAGGCAAAGCTGGTCTGCCTGGGGGCCGGTTCCGCGGCCATTGCCTGTGTGAAACTGCTGATTAGCTGCGGCTTCAAGCCAGAAAATATTCTCATGCTGGACAGTAAGGGCGTCATTCATTCGCAGCGGAATGATCTGAACCAGTACAAGGCGATGTTTGCTGTAGAAACGCCCTGCCGCACACTGGATGACGCCATTGATGGGGCGGATGCATTCCTTGGCGTTTCCGGTGCTAACCTGTTGTCTCCGGAACAGCTGGCGAAAATGGCTGAAAACCCGATCGTTTTTGCCTGTGCCAACCCTGACCCGGAGATTCGTCCTGAGCTGGCTAAGGAGGTTCGTCCTGATGTCATTATGGCTACCGGGCGCTCAGATTATCCGAATCAAGTCAATAATGTCCTTGGTTTTCCGTTTATCTTCCGTGGTGCATTGGATGTCCGCGCTTCACGCATTAACGAAGCGATGAAAATTGCGGCCGTTAATGCCATCCGGGAGCTGGCAAAAGAGCCTGTCCCGGAAGTGGTAATGAAGGCGTACGATGGCGTCAAGCTGAGTTTTGGTCCGGGCTATATCATTCCCAAGCCTATGGATTCCCGACTGCTTGGCAGGGTTTCTGCCGCTGTGGCTCAGGCAGCCGTTGACTCTGGCGTTGCCAGGGTGGAATACCCTGGCCATTACCCTTTGAACTCTGTTGCGGATATTTGATCAATATCAAAAAAGATCTTCCGGTGAAAACTCATGGTCCATCTCGCCAAGAGATGGCAGCCCTTCATCACTGTATTGTTGCGGGGCGTTTTCCTGGAGGAAAATTTCAAAAATAGCGTTGGGGTCTCCGGGCAGGGCAAGCTGTCCGGTTTCTGGTGAAATTTTCAGGGTGATCATGCCCTCCGGTTGTGTCGGCTTATGTTCCGGTTTGCCCTCCAGGGCGGTGTGCATATAGTCAATCCAGATTGGCAGAGCTGCATTGGCTCCGTATTCCCAGCGCCCGAGTGTTGAAAAGTCGTCCATGCCCACCCAGACGGCAGTCAGGACATCCGGGTTAAAGCCAACAAACCATGCATCTTTACTGTCATTGGTGGTTCCGGTTTTACCGGCGATATCCTGCCGTTTAAGTTCCCTGGCACGTCTGCCAGTGCCTTTCCAGATGACATCATTCATGATGTCGTTCATGATGTAGTTCACCCGGGGTGACATAACGGATTTGGCGATTACCGGCTGATCGTCGGGTTCAGAGAATGGAGTGTCTTCCTGAATCAGCATTTCCTCAAGCTCTGGATCGCTGAAAAGGGGACTCTCTTCTTCACTCTCCATGGTGTCTTGATTCAGGCTGGCGATACAGCTTTCATTGCAGGCTATTGCTGCGTTGGCGGCAAAAATGAGTTCATCAGCGGTTTCAATTCGCTGGATAAGCCAGGGCTCAATGCGGAAACCGCCATTGGCCAGAACTGCATAGCCAGAAGCCAGTTCCAGTGGTGTCATGGAGACATTGCCCAGGGAAAGTGACAGGTCACGGCTTAAAGACTCTTCCTTGAAACCCAGCTGCTTAAGATAGTTAACGGTTTTGCTGATACCTATCTGACGCAGAACGCGGATAGATACAAGGTTTCTTGAACGATAGAGACCTTCACGCAAACGCATGGGGCCATTGAACTTCATATTGTCATTATTTGGCCGCCAGCTATCTTCCAGGTTGGCATCATCAAACACAATCGGTGCATCATTGACGATGGTTGCCGCAGTCATGCCGTTAGCAATGGCCGCCGCATAAACAAAGGGTTTGAATGATGAGCCTGCCTGGCGAATGGCCTGAGTGGCCCGGTTATACATGCTGTCATAGAAGTTGTACCCTCCCACCAAAGCCAGGATTGCACCATTTTCCGGGTGCATGGAAATCAGGGCTGCCTGTGCCTGTGGTTCCTGGGCCAGACGATAACTGCCATCTTCTGTAAGCCTTACCCAGATCTGGTCTCCGATTCTCACAACATCCGCAGGTGTGTCAGGTGTACGACCAACGCTGTTTACGGTCAGAAAAGGCTTTGCCCAGCTCAGATTTTCCCAGCTGATTTTACCGCTGTTGCCGTCTTTCAGGCCAATTTCAACGTCTTCCTCGCCAACCCGGGTGACCATGGCGGGTAACAGAATACCGGGCGATGGCGTTTTGTTGATGCGCTGCTGCCAGCCTTCTTCCGGAATATTATCAAACAGGTTGGTGACCGGGCCCTGGTAACCATGGCGTTCGTTGTAGGCCATTAACCCATGGGCTACCGAAAGGTTGGCCGCATTCTGCAGCTCGCTGCTGGTGGTGGTGTAGACTTTAAAACCTTCGGTGTAGGCATCCAGGCCGTATTGCTCAACCATTTGCTGTCGAACCATCTCGGCGATATAAGGTGCTTCAAGTTCGATTTTTGCGCCATGATAGCGGGCAGTGACCGGCTGGCTGATGGCGTCGTTATATTCTTCATGGGTGACGTAGCCAAGATCTTTCATTCTTCCCAGGATCCAGTCCCGCCGGATCAGGGCCCGTTTGGGATCATTGATCGGGTTATAGCGGGAAGGTGCTTTTGGCAGACCGGCAATCATGGCAATCTGGGCCAGATTCAACTCATCGATGGCTTTGCCATAGTAAACCTGTGCGGCGGCCTCGACACCATAAGAGCGGTTTCCCAGATAAATTTTATTGAGATAGAGTTCAAAGATTTCATCCTTGGACAGTTGCTGTTCTATTTGCAAAGCGAGTAGGATTTCATTGAATTTGCGCGAAAATACCCGCTCGTGGCTCAGGAAGAAGTTCTTGGCCACCTGCATTGTTATGGTGCTGCCACCGGACTGAATGCTGCCGGTGCTGACCAGTTGCACAGCGGCCCTCATCAGGCCCATGATGTCAACGCCGGGGTGGTAATAAAAACGGTCGTCTTCGGCAGCCATAAAGGCTTTGATCAGGTGTATGGGGGCGTCTTCAAACTGAATGGGGGACCGGCGTTTTTCGCCGAACTCGGCAATGAGCAGATTATCTTGAGAGTAAACTCGCAGAGGTGTCTGTAATTTGGCGTCCCGCAATGACTCCACAGAAGGTAGCGAAGGACTGAGGTATAAATAGGCACTGGCACTGACAAGCAGAATTCCACTGGCTACTGTTACTAGTGACCAGAGCAGGAATTTAAGAAGTTTAACCGACCGTTTCATGCTGTTAGGGAATCCTGATAAAGCGAAGGCCACCGGCTGAAGTTGTGACATCTTTGAACTGTCTTGTCATAACAAGAGTCGTCCTGACAGCCGTTCGTGACTGAGTATTATATGGTGAAATGGCCATCAGCTGAAAATGTGGTTTTCCTGTACGTGGCACCGTCCTGGGTTGCCGAAGGATCTTCCTTAAAAATCCAGTGTTTAGAGTTGGCTGAATGGCGACGGTAATTGCGAAAGTATACAGACTGTTATTAAACTAAAGCTGTTGATCTTATAACTAATAATCAAGGATTGCACCAGTGTTTGGGCTGCTGAAGAAAAAATCAAATGCCGTGTTAGGGGTGGATATAAGCTCGACATCTGTCAAAGTCATTGAGTTAGGGCTAAAAGGCAGTGTTTACCGAGTCGAAGCTTTCTGTGTTGAGCCCCTTCCGCCAGGAGCCGTGGTTGAAAATAATATTCATGAAGTTGATGTCATTGGTGAAGCCGTTGCAAGAGCTCTCTCCCAATCCAGAACTGGCCTGAAAAATGCCGCCGTTGCGGTGTCAGGCGCTGCCGTTATCACCAAAACCATCGATATGGATGCTTCCCTCAGTGAAGATGAGATGGAAACCCAGATCTCTGTTGAGGCAGACCAGTATATTCCCTATGCCATGGATGAAGTGGCCATCGACTTTGAAGTCCAGGGTCTGAACGAAAAAAATCCTGAGCGAGTTGAGGTTTTACTGGCAGCCTGTCGTCGTGACAATGTTGAAATGCGCGAGGAGGCGCTTCGGCTTGGGGGATTAACGCCCAAAGTTGTTGATGTCGAAGCTTTTGCCATGGAGCGGGCATGCGAATTGATTGACGGCCAGCTTGACCTGCCAGATCGGGATCCGGTGCTGGCTATCGTCGATATTGGTGCCACGAAAACCACACTGAATGTGATCAGCCGGGGTAAAACCGTATATACCCGTGAGCAGTTATTCGGTGGACGGCAGTTGACTGATGAGATTCAGCGCCGTTATGGGCTCACCCCTGAAGAAGCAGAGAAGGCCAAGTGTAAAGGGGGGCTGCCTGATGATTATGAACCTGAAGTTCTGGAGCCCTTCCGGGAAACGGTGGTTCAGCAGGTATCACGTTCATTGCAATTCTTTTATTCATCCAGCCAGTTCAATGATGTGGATGCCATTGCCCTGGTAGGAGGATCCGCATCAATCCCGGGTATGGCGGAAATGATTCAGGATAAATTGGGGGTCCCGACCAGGCTGGCCAATCCTTTTGCCGGAATGTCCATGGCCGGGAAAGTGGATAAGGACCGACTGGCCACTGAGGCCCCGGCGCTGATGATTGCCTGTGGCCTTGCCATGAGGAGTTTCGACTGATGGCAAGAATTAACCTTTTACCCTGGCGTGAAGAGCTCAGGAAAGAACGCAAACAGCGTTTCATTGCCTTCTGGGCGATAACGGTGCTGGTTGGTATTGGCCTGATCTTTATCGGTGACCTTTACATCAGCCATAACATCAGTCACCAGAAAAGTCGTAACCAATATCTACAAAATGAAATTACGCAGCTGAATCAGCGGATCAGTGAAATCAAGGACCTGAGAACCAAGAAAGAACAACTGCTTGAGAGGATGCAGGTCATTCAAAACCTGCAGGGCAACCGCCCGGTGATTGTTCGCATATTTGACCAGGTCGCACATGTGGTTCCTGAAGGGGTTTATTTCAAGCAGATAACCCTGGAGGGAGATCGCCTGTCGCTTGTCGGGGTTGCCGAGTCCAATAATCGTATCTCCGCCTTGATGAGAAACTTCGATAACTCTGAATGGTTTGCTGAACCAAATCTGACAGCGGTCAGGAAAGTAGCGGCCAACAGCCAGCGCTGGAATGAGTTTGATCTAACGGTTAAGCAGATCAACCCCACTCAGGCCAAGGGGGGACTATGAGCCTTGCAGATTCAATACAAAAGCTGAATGAATTTGATCTGAATGACATTGATTTCGATAACATTGGTTCATGGCCCCTCGGAGCCAGGGTCTTTGTCTGTATTCTGACTCTGGCGTTGGTGCTTGGGTTTGGTTATCAGTTTCACCTGACCAGTTTGCAGAAGCGTTATGATACTGCTGCCAGTAAAGAGCAGGATTTACGGGAGCAGTATCGAATCAGGGCGTTCCAGTCGGCAAACCTGCAAGCCTACCGCGAACAGATGGCAGAAATGGAAAACTCGTTTGGTGCACTGGTGAAACAGCTGCCCAGTGATACAGAGGTGCCCGGGCTGCTTGAAGACATTACCTTTACCGGGCGTGGAGCAGGTCTTCAGATCGAAGAAATAAAACTTCAGGATGAAAATGTCAGCCACTTTTATATAGAACTGCCAATCAGCATTGGCGTGACGGGTACATACCATGATCTGGGTAACTTCGTCAGTGGTGTTGCCAGTCTTTCGCGAATAGTTACCCTGCATGATTTTGAGATTCGCCCGGGCAAGAATGGTCAGTTAACCATGAACATCCTTGCAAAAACTTACCGCTACAATGATCAGGGGGGGCTATGATGAAGCTGCTTCAACTTGTCTTTGTTGCCGGTGCTGCGCTGATTCTTGCTGGATGCTCGGATGGTGGTCGCCAGGGTTATCAAGACATTGATGACTATATGGCAGAGATGAGGGCCCGTCCTACGGGTAATATTGAGCCATTGCCCAAGTTCAGTCCTTATGAGGCGTTTACTTATCAGGCATCAGCCTTGCGCAGTCCTTTTAAGCAGCCGGTGAAAATTGAACTGACCACGGAACAGCTCAATAGCAACATCAAGCCAGACCCACACCGTGTTAAGCAGTACCTGGAACAGTTTGAACTGGATTCGTTTCGTTTGGTAGGCTCTATCAGTAACGACGAAGGATTCTGGGGACTGGTGCGTGGCTCTGACGGTGTTCACCGGGTTCGTGTGGGTGATTACCTGGGGCGTAACCATGGTCGTATCACTTACCTCGATGACCAGGAGTTGCGTGTGACCGAGATTGTTCCTGCTGGTCCAAGTTACTGGATTGAGCGACCAAGAGTTCTCCGCGTTAATTTTAATAATCAGTGATTTTATTTCCTTTATTGTGAATTAATCATCATATTTCCAGCAAGGATGCTGCTGTCACACCCTGAGCGGTTGACAGTGCGCTGCTGGCTGTGTTGAGTTAGCCGATTGTTATTCAGGGATGGACGGCTTTTTTTATCTGGGGGATGCTTCAGTATGAGAGGGTATGGTTTTGAGCCATCGTGGCGGAATGGGCTGGATTATTTAACAGTGATGCCGATGAAAAAAACAATTCTAATTCTGAAATAGGTAAGTTAGATGAATATTAGTCCCCTGTTGCAGGCCAGGGCTGTCCAAGGGCTTCTGTATACGTTGCTGGCCATGTTGCCTATTTCCGCGTGGGGTGTCACCCTGAAAAATATGGATACAGCGGCATTGCCGGGTGAGATGGTTGAGATACGTTTGAGCTTTGATGGCGCGGCACCGGTTGCTCATGGCTACAGCATTGAGAAGCCTCCCCGGATTTCCATAGACCTGCCTTTTACCCGCAGTGAACTCCCCAAGTACAACGAGATTGGCTTTAATAATGCCAAGAGTGTGACTGTGCTTGAGGCCGGAGACAGAACCCGCCTGGTTATTAATCTTCAGCAGCCTACCCGCTTCAGCACCCAGGCTGATGGCAGGACGCTCAGCATTTACCTCGGCGAGAATAACAGCACCACTGCCGTGCAAAGGGAGTTACCTCAGCGGAGTCAGTCATCCTATCAAGTCGCGGAAATGCGAAGAGGTATTACCGATATTGATTTCCAGCGAGGTGATGATGGTGAGGGAGAGGTGATCATTGCCCTGTCCGATGCCAGGATTCCGATGGATATGAATGAGCAGGGGGGGCGTATCCGTCTGGAGTTTCAGGGCGATGTATTGCCACAGAACCTGAGAAATCGCCTGGATGTTATCGACTTTGCTACACCGATCAAGTTTATTGATGCCACTGTTGAGGATGGTAACAGCATTATTACCATAGAGCCCAAGGGAGAGTTTGAGTATCTGGCCTATCAGACAGACAATCTGCTGACTGTCAGTGTCAAGGCTCCAGACCCTAAAGATCGCAGTAGACGAAAAGCTGGGCTCTCCTATAAAGGTGATAAGCTGTCGTTAAACTTTCAGGATATTGAAGTCCGGGCGGTGCTTCAGTTGATCGCTGATTTTACCGATCTGAATCTGGTGGCATCGGATACGGTTGGGGGGAATGTAACCCTGCGACTGCAAAATGTTCCCTGGGATCAGGCGCTTGATATTGTGCTTAAGGCTAAGGGGCTCGATAAGCGTTTGGAAGGCAATGTTCTTACCGTGGCTCCGGCAGCGGAAATTGCTGCGCGTGAACGTGAGCAGCTGGAGAACGAAAAACAGATTCGTGAGTTAGCCCCGGTATATACTGATCTGGTTCAGATTAATTACGCTGACGCAGAAGAAATTGCCACGGTACTGAAAGGCGCAGAAGGTGCCAGCCTGTTGACAGAAAGGGGTTCGGTTCAGGTGGTGGCAAGAACCAATAGTCTGTTGATCAAGGATACGCAGGCCAAGCTGGATGAATTGAGGTCGCTGATTGATCAGCTGGATATTCCTATTCGGCAGGTGATGATTGAGGCTCGTATCGTGACGCTCAGCTCCGACTTCAAAGAAGAGCTGGGTGTTAAGTGGAGTGGGTCAAAAGAAGATGCGCTCAAGAATGATAACAGGGAACTCTCAATTGGTGGTGGTAAGGATGATGATGTATTCACTGACCTGAGTATAACCGGAGGGACTTCAAGTGCTATTGCCATCGGCTTCTCCAGTAAAGGTGGCACCATTTTGAACCTTGAGCTCTCTGCCCTGTTGAGTGATGGCGGAGGCGAAGTAATTTCACAGCCAAAAGTCATTACAGCGGACAAGAAAACCGCAGTGATCAAGTCAGGTAAAGAAATCCCTTATGAGGAGAAAACTTCCAGCGGTGCAACTTCGGTCGCGTTCAAGGATGCGGTGCTGGGGCTGGAGGTGACACCTCAGATTACCCCGGATGGTCGCGTCATTATGGATATCAAGATCAATAATGACGATACAACCAATCAGGCATCCAATAACGTACCAATTATTTCCACCAATGAGATCACTACCCAGGTTCTGGTTGAAGATGGTGAAACAGTCGTTCTGGGTGGTGTCTTTAAGCAGACTATAAAAAACGGCGTTGATAAAGTACCAGTTCTGGGTGATATTCCCTGGGTTGGTGGCTTGTTCCGCAAAAAAACAGAGAGTGATGAAAAAGAAGAGCTTCTGGTCTTTATAACGCCCAGAATCATTACTGAAGGTGTTTCATTGCGTTAAACTGCTGGCATATAGCAGGTTTTAAAATCTCTGACGGGAGCCTTGGCTCCCGTTTTTTGTTGTCATCACTGCTTACGATGCGCTACGCTCGCTGCACACAGGCAGGAAGTCAGGCTGGCAAAGAGCATGCCATTAACAAATATCTATCTTATTGGTCCCATGGGGGCAGGCAAAAGTACCATTGGCAGGATGCTGGCAAAAGAGCTGGCCCGACCCTTTCTTGACTCGGATCATGTGATTGAAGAACGCAGTGGCGCGGATATTCCCTGGATTTTCGATGTTGAAGGCGAGCTGGGGTTTCGGGACAGGGAAACCCAGGTCATCGAAGATATTTGCACTCAGAAAGGCGTCGTTATGGCAACCGGTGGGGGGGCTGTTGGCCGATTGGAGAACAGACGACAGTTGAGCACCAATGGGTTTGTGGTTTATTTGAGTACCCCGGTAGCAATTCAATTGCAGAGAACGGAAAAAGACAAACGACGACCATTGTTGCAGCGGGCAGACCGTGAAGAGGTTCTGACCAGGTTGCTTGAAGAGCGTGACCCACTGTATCGATCGATCGCAGACCTTGTTCTGGATACTGCCACCATGTCACCCCGGCAGGTTATAAAAAAAATCATTCAAACGGTTGGTTTGGGAAAACAGTGAGGGAGTCATCTACCATGCTGGAACTTAAAGTCGATCTGGGAGATAGAAGCTATCCCATTTTTATCGGCTCCGATCTTTTGTCAAACGCTGACTATTTCCAGTCTTACATTAAAGGTCGGCGTGTTGCCATTGTCACCAACGAGACGATCGCCCCTTTCTACCTGGATCTCATTAAGCGCACCCTGGCAAATTATGATTTGACGGTCATCACTTTGCTGGATGGTGAGCAGTATAAAAACCTCGACACACTCAACCTTATTTTCGATCAACTGTTACAGGAACGGCATACCCGCAAAACAACGTTGCTGGCGTTGGGTGGCGGTGTTATCGGGGATATGACCGGTTTTGCTGCGGCCTGCTATCAGCGGGGTGTGGATTTTATTCAGGTACCAACAACACTGCTCTCCCAGGTTGATTCCTCAGTAGGTGGGAAGACCGGGGTCAACCATGCCCTGGGTAAAAACATGATCGGTGCATTCTATCAGCCCAATGCCGTCATTATCGATACGCTGACACTGAACACATTACCTGACCGGGAGCTATCAGCAGGACTGGCAGAGGTGATCAAATATGGTTTGATTTGTGATAAACCGTTTTATCAGTGGTTGCAGGAAAACATTGGGCGTTTGCTGGATCGTGATCCGGAGGCGCTTTCCTACGCAATCCATCAATCCTGTCAGGACAAAGCCAGAGTGGTCGAGGCGGATGAGACCGAGTCCGGTATTCGTGCCATTCTCAATCTTGGGCACACTTTTGGTCACGCAATAGAAACGCATACCGGCTATGGCTCCTGGCTGCATGGTGAAGCGGTGGCTGCTGGTATGGTGATGGCGGCTGATCTTTCCTGCCGGGAAGGTCATATATCCAGAGAAGACGTCGATGGGCTTATATATTTGCTTGAACGTGCCAGCCTGCCGGTAATGCCTCCTTCTGGTATCAACCCGGATCGCTTTCTCGAGCTAATGGCAGTGGATAAAAAAGTGCTGGATGGCCAATTGCGGCTGGTGCTTCTGGACTCTGTTGGTCATGCTGTGGTGACGGATGGTTTTAGCCATCAACATTTAATGGACTGTCTTGCGCAGTTCTGTTCCTGAATACTTTCTCAATGGCTGGAGCGTGCTCTCCAGCTCTCACTATGTTAGTCATAACTATTCCTGGTTGTGCGAATTCGCTGTAAAAAACTTCGATATATCAATCTATTATTACGGTTTTTACTTGCATTGATGCGGGTCATTTGTGATTGCAGTGACAGCCGTGTAAAATGGCGAGCCGTTTTGCCTGTCAAGTGGCCATAAGCCAGATTTGGTTTTATGCACTTAAGCTGCATAATTATGGCGGGAAGTCCTGTTACCAGAGGCGGAAAGCACACGGGTTACAAAACCGGTTACAAAATAGTTATGGCTCTACAGGGTAGTGTGCCGGTGGTACACCAAAAATGTTTAAATGACGTGTATTCACCTGATTCAGAAAGTGGAACATGAAGCCTTCCGGATAGGAGTCAACTTCAAGGTGGAAGCGGGCTCCGGGAAAGTCGGGATGACTTTTAGTTAAGGCGAGGCGAGCCAGAAAAATAATGGGTTGATGAGGTTGGTAGAGAAAGTGCCTATGAAAGCAGGTCTGTATAATCCCGGGGAGTTTCGGGATAACTGTGGTTTCGGGCTCATTGCCCAGATGGAAGGTAAGAAAAGTCACCACCTTCTGAAAACGGCGATTGAAGCACTGACCTGTATGACTCACCGTGGCGGTATTGCTGCCGACGGTAAAACAGGCGACGGCTGTGGCCTGTTGATTCAAACACCGGATACTTTTTTCCGAACGGTTGCGAAAGAAAAGTTTGGCTGCGAGCTGCCCGGACAATATGCCGTGGGGATGGTCTTTCTCAACACGGATAAAGCCCGGACGGGGAAAGGCAAAAAAACGCTTGAGAAAGAGTTGCAGAAGCAACGGCTCAACGTGGTAGGCTGGCGCCAGGTTCCTGTTAATGTTGACTGCCTTGGCCCCATCGCCAAAGACCTGCTGCCGGGCATTGAACAGATTTTTGTTACCCCCGAAGGTGAGCTTGACGAGAAAGAGTTTAATGCCAGGCTCTACATGGCTCGCCGTTACACCAATATGGCGATGGCGGAAGACCAGGATTACTATATATGCTCACTGTCGCCCAGGGTCATCACCTATAAAGGTTTGATGATGCCGGTGGACCTGCCGACGTTTTATCCGGACCTTGGTGATACCCGCTTTGAAACCGCCATCTGTGTATTTCATCAGCGGTTTTCTACCAATACCATGCCGCGCTGGCAGCTGGCCCAGCCATTCCGCATGCTGGCTCACAATGGTGAAATCAATACCATCACCGGTAACCGCAACTGGGCAGAGGCCCGTCGTCAAAAGTTCCAGTCACCGTTGCTGCCAACGCTTGATGATATTTCTCCCCTGGTGAATCGCACCGGCTCTGATTCATCCAGCCTGGACAACATGATGGAGGTGCTGGTCGCTGGTGGTGTGGATCTTTACCGTGCCATTCGCATGCTGGTTCCGCCCGCATGGCAGAATGTCGACACCATGGATCCGGACCTCAGGGCATTCTATGAATACAGTTCCATGCATATGGAGCCCTGGGACGGCCCTGCCGGCCTGGTTATTACCGATGGCCGCAACGCCGTCTGTGCCCTGGACCGTAACGGCCTGCGCCCGTCACGCTGGGTTATTACCAGAAACGGTTATTTGACTGTGGCTTCAGAGGTTGGCGTTCATGGCTATAAGCCTGAAGATGTGGTTGCCAAAGGCCGGGTTGGGCCGGGAGAAGTTCTGGCGATTGATACCGAAACAGGCGAACTGCACCAGGCCCATGATATCGATGACAAACTGAAAGTCCGTCAGCCCTACAAAAAGTGGCTGAAGCAGAACGCCTATCGTATCCGTTCGCACTTCAGTGAAGATGATTACAAGGTTGACCACCTGTCTCCTGAACAGCTAAACGTCTATCAGAAGATGTTTATGGTCACCTTTGAGGAACGTGATCAGGTGATCCGTCCACTGGTCGAGTCTGGCCAGGAAGCGGTTGGTTCTATGGGCGACGATACGCCAATGGCCGTGCTCTCTGGCAGAACCCGAACGGTCTATGATTACTTTCGCCAGCAGTTTGCCCAGGTAACCAACCCACCCATTGATCCGCTGCGTGAAGCGATCGTTATGTCGCTGGAAACCTGCCTGGGTCGTGAGTTGAACCTGTTTGAAGAAACACCGGAGCACGCTGCCCGGGTCATTCTCAAGTCACCTGTACTGTCCACTGCGAAATTCCTGGACCTGATGAGTGTTCGTCATCAGCATAAGTCCTTTGAGCCAGCCACCATCAACCTGACTTACGACCCGTCTATTGGTCTTGAGCAGGCGGTGTTGAATATCTGTGACCAGGCGGAACAAGCGGTGCAATCTGGCAAGGTGTTAATTTGCCTTTCTGACCGCCATATCGATCAGGGGCTGCTGCCAGTGCCAGCGGCTATGGCAACGGGTGCCGTGCATCACCGGCTGATTGGCAAAGGCCTGCGTTCTGAGTCCAATATTATTGTTGAAACCGCGTCTGCCCGTGACTCCCACCAGTTTGCGGTGCTGATCGGGTTTGGTGCCACCGCCGTATACCCTTATCTGGCCTATGAAATCATTAATGACCAGATTCGCTCCGGTGAGGTAATGACCGATCCCCGGGAAGCGTACAAGGCTTATCGTAAAGGCATTGGCAAAGGGTTAATGAAGATCCTTTCTAAAATGGGAATCTCTACCATTGCCTCTTATCGGGGAGCGCAGCTGTTTGAAGCCGTGGGTCTTGCCAGAGAGATTGTCGATCTGTGCTTCTGCGGTGTTCAAAGCCGTATTCAGGGTGCCCGCTTCGAAGACTTCCATTATGAACTGGGCCTGCTGGCCGAAACGGCCTGGAAAGCCCGTAAGCCAATTCAGCAGGGTGGCCTGTTGAAGTATGTACACGACAGTGAGTACCACGCTTTCAATCCGGATGTGGTGCAACAGTTACAGGTTGCCGTTAAAACCGGCGACTATCAGGAGTACCGGAAATACGCCGAACTGGTCAACCAACGCCCAGTGGCTACTCTGCGTGACCTGCTGGGTCTCAAGCGCAATGATAAGGCACTTGCGGTGGACGAGGTTGAATCTGTTGGTGATATCGTGCGCCGGTTTGATTCTGCGGCCATGAGTCTTGGTGCTTTGTCCCCGGAAGCTCATGAAGCTCTGGCGGAAGCGATGAACCGTCTTGGTGGTCGTTCCAACTCCGGTGAAGGAGGTGAAGATGAAGCCCGCTTCGGCACCAATCGTATGTCCAAAATCAAACAGATTGCCTCGGGTCGTTTTGGGGTAACTCCTCACTACCTGGTGAATGCCGAAGTCCTGCAGATCAAGGTTGCCCAGGGGGCCAAGCCCGGCGAAGGTGGTCAGTTGCCCGGTGGCAAGGTAAATGAGCTGATTGCCCGTCTGCGCTACTCTGTGCCGGGAGTTACCCTGATTTCACCACCACCACACCATGATATCTATTCCATCGAGGATCTGGCTCAGCTGATTTATGACCTGAAACAGGTGAATCCCGAGGCGCTGGTTTCCGTCAAGCTGGTATCTGAACCCGGCGTCGGTACTATTGCAGCAGGCGTTGCCAAGGCCTATGCGGATCTGATCACCATTTCCGGTTATGATGGCGGTACTGCTGCAAGTCCTCTGACGTCTATTCGTTATGCCGGTTCACCATGGGAGCTGGGTCTGAGTGAAGCCCATCAAACGCTGCGTGGTAATGATCTGCGTGGTAAGGTTCGCCTGCAGACGGATGGTGGTCTCAAGACCGGTCTGGATGTGGTCAAGGCGGCCATTCTTGGTGCGGAAAGTTTTGGTTTTGGTACTACACCCATGATTGCCATGGGGTGTAAATACCTGCGTATCTGTCATCTGAATAACTGCGCTACCGGTGTGGCGACTCAGGATAAGTCACTCCGGGAAGAGCACTTCAAGGGTGATGTTGAAATGGTTATGAACTTCTTCACCTTTGTTGCTGAAGAAGTGCGTGAGTGGCTGGCCTTGCTGGGTGCCAGAACCCTTGAGGAGGTGGTCGGCCGCACTGAGTTGCTGGAGATTTTGCCGGGCCTGACGGAAAAGCAGCAGAACCTGGACCTGTCCCCGATTCTCGGCAGTGCTGATGTGCCTGCGGACAAGCCCATGACCTGTCAGGTAGATCGTAACCCACCCTACGACAAAGGTGAGTTGGCGGAAGAGATGGTTCGCCAGACGATGGATACCATCGAAAACGGAGAAGGTGGTGAGTTCAGTTTTACGGTGGGCAACTGTGATCGTTCCATCGGTGCCCGTCTATCCGGTGAGATTGCCAAACGTTACGGTAACCAGGGCATGGCAGATAACCCCCTGAAGCTGAACCTGACCGGTTCAGCGGGTCAGAGCTTTGGTGTCTGGAACGCTGGTGGTCTGGAGATGCGCCTGGAAGGGGATGCCAACGACTATGTGGGTAAGGGCATGACCGGCGGCAGGCTGGTGATCTACCCGCCGGTTGGCAGCAGTTTCGTCACCTATGAAACCTCTATCATTGGTAACACCTGTCTCTATGGTGCCACCGGTGGAACACTATACGCAGCGGGTCGTGCCGGTGAACGCCTCGGTGTTCGTAACTCTGGTGCCAATGTTGTGGTGGAAGGTGCAGGCGACCACTGTTGTGAATACATGACCGGTGGTCTGGTGACTGTACTGGGCCGGGCGGGCCATAACTTCGGTGCGGGCATGACCGGTGGTTTTGCCTACGTGCTGGATCTGGAAAGAAGTTTTGTTGATCGTTATAACCATGAATTAGTGGATATACATCGCATTGATAATGAAGCCATGGAACCTTATCAATCACACCTGCTGAGTATCCTGGAAGACTATGTTGCCGAGACCGGCAGTGCCTGGGGACAGGAGCTGATTGATGACTTTTATGACTACAGTGGTCGTTTCTGGCTGGTGAAGCCAAAAGCTGCCAGTCTCGATACCTTGCTGGCCAGTACCCATGGTAGCCCTGAGTAATCAGGGTGTCCGCAGGGATGGCAAAAGATCAGGTATTGAACCTACGAACAGCTTTGTGAGGTCAGCGAAATGTCACAGATACCATTAAAAAATGGCAACAGCCTGAGCCAAAAAGAGAGAAGGCTGAATAACAACTTTCAGTTTGTTGATGTAGGTCGTCATGATCCGGATAAGAAAAGCCTTCGTCAGCGCAAAACAGAATTTGTGGAAATCTACCAACCGTTTGATGAACGGCAGGTAAAAAATCAGGCGCATCGTTGCCTGTCCTGTGGTAACCCATACTGTGAATGGAAGTGTCCGGTACACAACTACATTCCGGATTGGTTGAAACTGGTCTCTGAAGGTCGTCTTTTTGAAGCGGCAGACCTGTCACACCAGACCAACACACTGCCGGAAGTGTGCGGCCGGGTTTGTCCACAGGATCGCCTCTGTGAAGGTGCCTGTACGCTGAATGACGGATTTGGTGCGGTAACCATCGGGTCAACCGAGAAATACATTACTGATACAGCGCTGGCGCTCGGCTGGCGTCCGGATATGTCCAAGGTGTCCTGGACCGATAAAAAAGTGGCCATCATCGGTGCCGGACCTGCTGGTCTGGGATGTGCCGATGTGCTGGTACGCAATGGTGTGACGCCGGTTGTGTTTGATAAAAACCCGGAAATCGGTGGCTTGCTGACCTTTGGTATTCCAGAGTTCAAGCTGGAAAAACACGTTATGAGCCGTCGTCGTGAAGTGTTTACTGAAATGGGGATTGAGTTTCAGCTGAACACGGAAATCGGTAAAGACATCACCATGGACAAGTTGCTTGAGGAGTATGATGCGGTATTCATGGGTATGGGAACCTACACCTATATGAAAGGCGGCTTTCCGGGTGAAAATCTTGAGGGTGTCTATGATGCGCTGCCTTACCTGATCTCCAATGTGAACCGTAACCTCGGCTTTGAACAGGATACGGCAAACTTTATTGATATGAAGGGCAAGCGGGTGGTGGTGCTTGGTGGTGGTGATACCGCCATGGACTGTAACCGCACGGCTATTCGTCAGGGTGCCAGGTCGGTTACCTGTGCCTATCGTCGTGATGAAGAGAATATGCCGGGCTCCCGCCGGGAAGTGGCCAATGCCAAACAGGAAGGTGTGAACTTCCTGTTTAACCGCCAGCCGGTAGAAATTGTTGGTGATGGCAAGGTAGAGGGCATCCGTCTGGTAACTACTGAACTGGGCGAACCGGATGACAACGGTCGCCGCCGCCCACAGGTGGTAGAAGGCAGTGACCAGATACTGGAAGCGGATGTGGTTCTGGTGGCCTTCGGTTTTCGCCCGAGCCCGGCTGACTGGTTTGAACAGCATGATATTCAGATTGATGAAGGTGGCCGGGTGGTAGCCCCGGAAAAAGCCAGGTACAAATTCCAGACCAGTAACCCTCAGGTGTTTGCCGGTGGTGATATGGTTCGTGGCTCAGATCTGGTGGTCACCGCCATCTGGGAAGGTCGTCAGGCAGCAGATGGTATTCTTGATTATCTGGATGTCTGATTATTCACTTTTTTTTACGATAACATAGGGGCGTTTTTCCAATCCGGAAGCGCCCCTGTTTTTTCTACAGCCTGGAATACTGATGGTTCAGGCAACGCTGGTATCGGGACTTTTATGACTCCATTGAAAAATGACCGCTTTCTTCGAGCTTTGCTCAGGGAGCCAGTTGATGTAACTCCCGTCTGGATGATGCGCCAGGCCGGTCGTTATTTACCGGAATACCGGGAAACCAGGGCCCGTGCCGGTGACTTTATGGCCCTGTGCCAGAACGCAGAGCTGGCCTGTGAAGTAACTCTGCAGCCATTGGAGCGATTCCCGCTGGATGCGGCGATTCTCTTTTCCGATATTCTCACGATTCCCGATGCCATGGGCCTTGGGCTTTATTTTGAAGCCGGTGAAGGGCCGAAGTTCAAAAAGCCGGTTCGTACTGCCGCTGATGTGGCAGCGTTGACCGTGCCAGATCCGGAAAAAGACCTGGGTTATGTGATGGATGCGGTGAGAACCATTCGACGTGAACTCAATGGCCGGGTGCCCCTGATTGGTTTTTCCGGCAGCCCCTGGACACTGGCAACCTATATGATTGAAGGTGGCAGCAGCAAAGACTTTCGTCGTATAAAAGCGATGATGTTTGATCAGCCAGAAATGCTGAAGCAAGTGCTGAGCGTGCTTGCCGAGTCAGTGACCAGCTACCTGAATGCCCAGATAGAAGCGGGTGCCCAGGCGGTGCAGATTTTTGATACCTGGGGTGGGGTGCTCAGTCCACAGAACTATCGTGACTTCTCACTGCACTATATGGGCAGGATTGTTAAAGGCCTGAAGCGGGAAAATGAAGGCAGAAAAGTGCCGGTTATTCTCTTTACCAAAAATGGTGGGCAGTGGCTTGAAGCGATGGCCGATACCGGTGCCGATGCCCTGGGTCTGGACTGGACAACCGATATGGGTGAAGCACGACAGAGGGTAGGTAACCGGGTGGCTTTACAGGGCAATATGGACCCATCAACGCTTTATGCATCACCTGAACGTATTCGCCGGGAAGTGGCAACCGTTCTGGAAAAATTTGGCACAGGCAATGGCCATGTGTTCAATCTGGGGCATGGCATTCACCAATATGTTGAACCGGAAAAGGCGGGTGCCTTTGTCAATGCCGTACACGAACTGTCTGCCCAATATCATGCTTCCGTATAACGCTGTTGCCTGCTGTTAAGGGCCTTTATCAAGGCTCTTTGTACGGTAAACCGGGTAACCGGCTTGGTGAGAATTGAGCTGATACCCAGTTTGCTGGACTGGTACTTACTGGGAGGGTTACTGACCCCGGTGAGCATAATAATGGCTGGCAAGGGGTCAACAACCGGGTCGTCATTGATTCTTTCTGCAACCTGCAGTCCTTTCAGCCCGGGCATCTGGTGGTCAAGAATAATGATATCAAATGCCCGGTTCAGGTAAGCTTCGTTACGAATCATGGCAAGGGCTTTCAGGCCATCTTCTGCTTCAATCACCGTAATACCCAATAGTTGGCATTGCTGGCGGAGCACCTTACGACAGGTTGCGTTATCATCAGCAATCAGTACCCGCATATTTTCATACTGGTTTTGCTGAGGTATTTCATCTTGACCGGGTTGCTTATTTTCTTCTCCACAGGAGCAGGGCAAGGTAAATGAGATGATATTGGTCCGTTTACTGACCTTTCCTCCAAGCTGTCGTATAAGGCGAGTCGCAAGGTATAGATTCAGCCCTATGGCTGTCTCTGTTTTTATCTCGGATAAAGAGTGCTCACCGGATAAATGTTTTTCTGCAAGGCTGCTACCGGCAGGGTTTTTGAAACTGAACTCAAACAGCAGCTTACCAGCAGTATCTCTCTGAATAGAAAGCGCAATCTCTCCCGTTTCAGTCTGACTCAGCCCATAGAACAGAAATGCTTCCAGAATCAATGACACCCGATAGCCATCGATATGACATTCGGCGGGCATGCTTTCATCAACGAAGCAGATGATTTCAATATTCTGCTGTTCCGCACGATACTGGAAATGATGAATCAGCTCATCCACTGTGTTGTGTATATCAACCAGTCGTGTGTCCGACGTTATTTCCTGGTTTTGAGCCTTAATGCTTGAGGCCAGTAGATTGACCAGGTTGCCCAGTTCATAACCCGCGTAGCGAAGTGTTTGCACGTAGTCTTCCTGCTTCGGGGTCAGTGGTGTGCTCAGTAACAGCTCTGACATGCCCATCACACCATTCAGTGGCGTGCGCATTTCATGGCCCAGCGACTTCATGGTCTCTTCGTCCAGCTCATTCTGGTGCTGGTTGCTATCAGTCAATTTTTCCCTGCTGAGCACTTTTCTGTCGACTCTCCCGGACAGTGACAGGAAGCCGAGTGTCAAAGCTAATGTTTGAATCAGTAGCCAGGTCGTGTTTCTGGAAGATATCCCCAATGCACCGGTTTGGTTCAGGGCGAAAATAAATTGACTGATGACGAGGGGAGCCAGCAACCAGGGTGAGATATAGAGGCGATGGGGTTTTACCAGCCAGAAAGACAGGCAGAAGCAGGCATTACCGATCAGTGTCAGTACCAGCAGATGAGTATTTAACATACTACTGTCGCTTAGTGGCAACCACAGGGCTGATACCAGGTAAATAAACGAGAAAATATTAAAGAAACGGATAAGCCGCGGCCTATGATAGCCAAAGAGGTTTATGGCCAGCTGACAGAAGGTCAGGCTGATTAACAGCAGTGATAATTTGTAGAGACAGGCTTCCGCGGGGATGGGTATGTAAAACCAGGTACTCAGATAGCCCTGCCAGGAAGCCATAAAGACGAGTGTAAAGATAGCACCTGAAGCCAGCAATAGATGAAAAATACGACGGTGACCAGAAAGTGACAGGCTGTTTGAAGCTTTCGATGGCTGTTTCATCGACAGGAAAAGCCAGGCATTGGCAAGAATCATTGATATCAAAAGACCGCTGATTAATCCGGTTTGCCAGAGCTTATATCGCTGCTGTTTGATCAACTGATCAAAGCTACCCAGTTTCAGACTATTGCTCAGCTCCGGATGAAACGGTGTTTTAAGGTATATCATTGCGGACTGAGCTGGTAGCAGTGTAAAGGTCGTGGTGTTGACCTGATCCAGTGGCAGTGGTTTAACGATCGTCTTGCCAGTGGCAGCGCTGATGTATTTGAGATAAAGGGTCGGCAGTTCCTGCTGCTGATAATCCACAGACAGGACGGGATGGACTATTTCTGACGTATGGTTGGTAACAGGAAAGCGTAACCAGAGGTTTTGTTGCTGTTCTTCAGCGTTGAGTAAGTTGGGCTGCCATGGGGCAAAGCGGTATTTGAACGCTCCCTCAACCAGCGCATTGATAGATAGTTGGCTAGTGTCGTCAATATAGAACTCTGTACTCGCTCCGGGTTGGAGTAAGTAGGACGATTGATTAATGTCGACATTCGCAGATGCATTCAGGGCGGAGAAAGTAAACGATAAAATAAATAACAGTGCGAATGTCCATTTTTGCCGTGTAAAGGCTTGATAAAACACTGTTGAAAATTCCGTTTTTCATATTTATTGCAGAATTATACTGAAAACTGATGGGTTGGACAGTGAATCAGTCAACGATTTACGCAATAACAGGAAATTCAGGGGATTTTCTCAAAGTATGACGAAGTGAAAGGCTTTTTTTAAACTGCAGAGGGAACAAAGCTCACGAAGAAAAAAGATAAGAAGTTTATCTTTGTGGGCTTTGTGTTCTCTGTGGTTAACAGTCTTTTGCCTGGCCTCTGTAACTATGCCTCTTCCCGGGCAATGGCTCTATGGCCGATGTCTGTACGATAGTAGACGTCTTTCCAGTCAATGGTTGTGACCGCGTTATAGGCCTGCTGTTGAGCTTCCTTCACGGTCTTGCCCAGGGCGGTCACACAGAGTACCCGGCCGCCATTGGTCAGGGTTTTGCCCTCTTCAACACGGGTTCCCGCCTGGAAGACTTTGGCATTGCTGATGTTGTCGATGCCCGTGATTTCATCACCCTTGTGGTAGGCTTCCGGGTAACCACCGGCTGCCATGACCACACCAAGGGCAGTGCGGCTGTCCCACTCAATGTCAGCCTGATCCAGCTCACCACGGGTACCGGCCAGGCACAGTTCTACCAGGCTGGACTTCAGGCGCATCAGGATGGGCTGGGTTTCTGGATCACCAAAACGACAGTTGTATTCCAGTACTTTGGGGGTGCCATCAGTATCAATCATCAATCCGGCGTAGAGGAAGCCCCGGTATGGCATGCCTTCGCTGGCCATGCCCTGTACCGTTGGGATGATGACTTCTTTCATGGCGCGATCATGAATCGCCTGCGTCACCACAGGCGCAGGAGAATACGCACCCATACCACCGGTATTCGGGCCTTTATCGCCATTGTCACGGGCCTTGTGATCCTGACTGGTGGCCAGGGGGAGAATGTTTTTGCCATCCACCATGACGATAAAACTGGCTTCTTCGCCGGTCAGAAACTCTTCAATCACCACACGGTGGCCGGCTTCACCAAAAGCATTGCCAGCCAGCATGTCGTCAATGGCAGCAAAAGCTTCCTGCTCAGTCTGGGCGAGAATCACGCCTTTACCGGCAGCAAGTCCATCAGCTTTCACCACAATAGGTGTACCCTGTTGTTTGATGTAGGCTTTGGCGGGTTCAATTTCTGTGAAGTTCTGGTAGGCGGCGGTGGGGATATTATGGCGGGCAAGAAAATCTTTGGTGAATGCCTTTGAACCTTCCAGCTGGGCCGCCGCCTGTAGTGGACCAAATATCGCCAGACCTGCTTGTTCAAACCGGTCAACAACGCCGGCCACCAGAGGTGCTTCCGGGCCGACAATGGTCAGGTCAATGCTTTCTGATTGGGCAAATTCAACCATTCTGGTGATATCCAGCACATCGATAGCAACGTTGGATACTTTGTTTTCAGAGGCGGTGCCAGCATTACCGGGAGCGACAAACACCTGTGTAACATCGTCGTCTTGAGCCGCTTTCCATGCCAGGGCATGCTCCCGCCCGCCATTTCCGATGATCAGTACTTTCATAAAGGATGTCCTTTTTTTGAACCACAGAGACCACGGAGTGTACAAAGGTTTTCTTTTTGTGATTTCTGCTTGGGAAAATTTTTTCGTGGAGGCTGAACCTGTTCTTCAGCCTTTTTGTTTTGAACCATCAATGGCGGAAATGCCGAACGCCGGTAAACACCATGGCTATGCCTGCCTGGTTGGCGGCGTCAATCACTTCCTGGTCTCGCATGGAGCCACCGGGCTGGATGACCGCAGTTATACCTGCGCTGGCTGCGGCGTCAATACCGTCCCGGAATGGGAAGAAGGCATCGGATGCCATCACGGAACCACGAACTTCCAGCCCTTCATCCGCTGCCTTGATGCCGGCAATACGGGCACTGTAGACACGGCTCATCTGGCCTGCGCCGATACCGATTGTCTGTGAGTGTCTGGCATAGACAATGGCATTGGATTTCACAAATTTCGCCACCTTCCAGGCGAACTGAAGGTCGGCCATTTCCTGTTCGGTCGGGGCGCGATCCGTCACCACTTTCAGATCAGCAGGATCAACAATACGGATATCGGAATCCTGAACCAGCAGGCCGCCATTGACACGCTTGAAATCCGGGAACGGAGTTGGCTCGGCTGACAGTTGGCCAGCGTTTAATACTCGAATGTTCTGCTTATTCTGAAGAATGGCGGCCGCTTCAACGTCCACTTCCGGAGCGATAATGACTTCCACAAACTGGCGCTCAATAATGGTACGGGCTGTGGCCATATCCAGCTTGCGGTTAAAGGCAATAATGCCGCCGAAGGCAGAGGTTGGGTCAGTTTCGTAAGCGCGGTTGTAGGCTTCAAGAATATCTGTGCCGGTTGCCACACCGCAGGGGTTGGCGTGTTTGACGATAACGCAGGCTGGCAGATCAAACGCTTTAACGCATTCCAGGGCCGCATCGGTATCGGCAATATTGTTGTAGGAAAGGGCTTTGCCCTGCAGTTGTCTGGCGCTGGAAACCGTGCCTTCAGGTGGGTTCTTTTCTGTGTAGAAGGCGGCTTTCTGGTGCGGGTTTTCACCGTAGCGCAGATCTTCCACTTTAATAAACTGGCTGTTGAAGGTGCGGGGGAAAGCTTCCGGCTCATCGTCATCGCTGTTAATGACTGTGCCCAGGTAGTTGGCAATGGCACCATCGTAGCCGGCTGTATGCTCAAATGCCTTCACGGCCAGATCAAAGCGGGTGGCCAGGTCAATCAAGCCATTATTGTCAGCCAGGCTGTCGAGTACGCACTGGTAATCGCTGGCGTTCACCACAATGGTGGTATCGCGGTAGTTCTTGGCAGCGGCCCGAACCATGGTCGGGCCGCCAATATCGATGTTCTCAATGGCGGTGGCCAGATCGCAGTCAGGGCGGGCAATGGTTTGCCCGAAGGGGTAGAGGTTGACCACAACCAGGTCGATAGGCTGGATGCCATGCTGGTCCATGACGGATTCGTCCTGGCCGCTGCGGCCCAGAATACCACCATGAACCTTGGGGTGGAGGGTTTTCACCCGGCCGTCCATCATTTCCGGGAAGCCGGTATAGTCGGAGATCTCAATGGCAGGAATATCGTTCTCAACCAGCAGTGCATAAGTTCCGCCTGTGGACAGAATTTCAACCGAATGCTGTTGCAGTGTCCGGGCGAACTCAACAATTCCTGTTTTGTCGGAAACGCTAATCAGAGCCCGGCGAATCGGGCGTGTCGTGACTGCCATCGTTTCTCACTCACCGTTTGTTGGAATAAAAATTCTGGCAGATTTTAGCTGGAAATGGTGGCTATTGGCAGGGGGGGAGGGAATAAAGGGGAAATCAGTAGTGTCCGTTGTCCAGAAACTACTGATTACATTGAAAAGAGTAATGAATCAATTAAAGCAGGCCGTACTGCTTCAGCTTCTTACGCAGGGTTCCCCGGTTAAGGCCCAGTAATGTGGCCGCGCGGGTCTGGTTGCCCTTAACGTAAGCCATGACCGTTTCCAGCAGAGGCGCTTCTACTTCAGATAGAACCATCTGATAGACATCGGTGACGTCCTGCCCGTCCAGGTGGGCAAAGTAGTTATTCATGGATTTTTCCACACTGTCGCGCAGAGTCTGGGACTCCGGGATTCTCGACGCTGTGGCAAGGCTTCCCCCATGGCCATTTACTGGACGACCTTCTTCTACGATTACTTGTGTTGCCGTCATGCCGCTATGTCCTCTCCGTTACCTTTTGAGTTCATTACAAAAGTCGACTCTGAAAAACGCTGAAAATACTCTCGTATGCAGGTGTGCTGTTCTTCCGAAGATTCCAGCTTATTAAAATGTCGGCGAAACTCCAGACCGGATGGCTGGTCCTGCATGTACCAGCCCACATGTTTTCTGGCAATCCGCACAGCCTGGAGCTCCTGGTAAAAAGCGCCGTAAAACTGATGGAGGGCTTCCAGGTGCCCCAAAAGGATTGTCTGAACCTCATTCGGATCCGGGGCTGCCAACCGTTCCCCGTGTTGCAGGTAGTGGTTGATCTCCCGGAATATCCAGGGACGGCCCTGGGCGGCACGGCCAATCATTAATGCGCTGGCACCGGTAACGTCCAGCACATGCCGTGCTTTCTCCGGCGAGGTGATGTCGCCATTGGCAATCACCGGGATAGTTACCGCCTCAACAATGCTGGCGATGGTTTCGTATTCCGCTTCACCGTTATACATGCAGGCCCGGGTACGGCCATGAACCGCCAGGGCGGCAATGCCACACTGTTCGGCCAGTTTGGCAACCGCAACACCGTTGCGGTTGTCGGGGTCCCAGCCGGTACGAATCTTCAGGGTCACCGGAATATCCACCGCTGCCGTTACCGCTTTCAGGATGGACTCCACCAGATCAATGTCCCGCAGCAGGGCAGAACCGGCCGCCTTGTTGCACACTTTCTTGGCAGGGCAGCCCATGTTGATGTCTATGATCTGGGCTCCAAACGCCTGGTTCAGCCTGGCCGCCTCGGCCATCTGCTCCGGATCGCCTCCGGCAATTTGCACGGAGCGCGGTTCGGACTCACAGCTGTGATCCATGCGCAGCCTGGACTTACGGGTATTCCAGAGCTTCGGGTTGCTGGTCACCATCTCCGACACCGCCATGCCTGCACCCATTTTCAGGCAGAGTTTGCGAAACGGACTGTCGGTAACGCCCGCCATGGGTGCCAGTACCACCGGGTTAACGATGGAGTAAGGACCAATCTTCAACGGTGCTGGCGCTGTGTGTTCTGACAAGAGTTGACCTGACAAAAAAGAAAGCCTCGATCTGATGGATGATGATGAAACCAACGGGTCATCATACTCTCTACATATTTCACGATAAAGTGAAATTGATCAATATTTGTTCAGCTAAAAGTGATGGATTTGCTAATGCAAAAACCATTACTCGCTTCACCTAAGGCCTTCTGGCGCAGATCAATAATAGAGCCAATGGGTTGTGCATTTTTTGATATAGGTCAGCAAGAAACGGGTTCAATGTAGGCATAAGCAATGAAATTGTACAATTTGTTGTCAGGTCGCATGAAACTGGTCGTTTTTTAGTCGTGGAAGGATTGTTTTAACGCACAAAGGGCATAAGGTAATTTTTGCACTGATGGCGCTGGGTGTTCTTGGCAGAAATCCGCCTTCCGAAATTCACCTGTTGGCTGGCATCAAGGAGAACGGCTGACCTGCAGGCAATTGTTTTTCAGAAGAAATTCCCTCGATATATCGATGATTGCCAGGTTCTTCAGGGTGTTGGTACCGAGCAGAATCGGGTTTCTGAATCTTGAACGGGAAGTCAGGCTGAAGTCGGTTCGGGTTTCTATTGGGCCAAGACGTATCTTTGCTTCAATTACCGGGCGCTTCTGTGGGATGCCATGATGGGTCTGTACCCGGGCGAATCGTTTAAGTGGCTTGGCCATTTTTACCAGTTTACGTTTGTCTCTGGTGGTAGGGACTGTAAAGTGAACCCACAGGGTGCCATTGGTGTTTTTTCTGATTTTGATGTCTCTGGCATCCATGGAGGACAGGGTCGAGCCGGAGTCAATCAATGCATTGATCTGAGAGGGAAATTCATCGATCTGATCAACCCTTTCTTGCAGACCAAAGAGGTAACGGTCACCGGTTTGACACTGATGTTGATTTTTTTTGGGGGCAGCGGTTACCAGTGTACCGGGTATGATTACCAGTGCCAGAATGGCACAAATGTTAAGGCATAAAGAACGGGTGGAAAACAACATTACTTCCTCCATGAAGGTACTGCACTACTAAATCCTTCTCCTTATATTTGTAGCTGTTGACGATAGATTGAGTCTGTTTAATGTGAGCTGTTAGCATTTATCGACAGTTTTGCGGCGGGTTATCCCGGTTGTTGGCAGGTACGCCCGTGGATTGACGAGATTCTGTTACTTCTGACGGGTAATCTGAGGGTGCGGTTCTCATGAAAAAGTGGGTCGCAGGGTGGGATATCCCCCTGATTATGGTGATTCTGGTCGTGGAAATTCTGTTGATAAATGCCTTTTCCGGGCCGGATAATACGCCGTTCAGTTTAAGTATTGTGGATGCGGTGTGCAGCATTGCCTTTGCGTTTACGTATTTTCATGTTCCTGTACCTGTTGCACTGTTTTTGACAGGGGTATTGTTGCTGGTTCCTGCGTGCTTGCTGACATTGATGGTTCGTTGGCTGCTGTCCAGAAGCTGAGGATGTCAGCGACTTACTGATTTATAAGGCTGCATGATTGATATCCATAACCATATGATTCGCGGTATTGGCACTGGGGCTGATAGCCATTGAACCAATGGGTTAGCAGTGATTTGTATTCATTGCTGACAACGGGTAATCCGAATAAGTTAACGCAGTGCCTTTTTGGTGATGCCCTATGAAACGCTCTTCATACTGGTGTTGTGTTCTGGCATGCAGTGCGTTACTCAGTTTTCACTGAAGGTCAGCTGGTAGTTCACAGCCTGCTCTCCCGGGTCGACAATTTCCAGCCCCAGGCGGATAGGTTGTGCTTTAGGCATTTCGTCTGAGCCGGCCAGCTCGCCACCGAGGTATTCCGATGGGGTAAAGGTACGGTTAGCCACCAGTCGGCCGTTGATATCGGTAAAGGTCAGCTTTAAGTCTGGAAACGGCTGTGGGTGCCTGGCTTCATTAATGATGACAGCATCTACCTGCAGGGCGTTGTCTTGTTCAGGGTGGCTGCGTACCACAAGATCAACGCTTTTAATGGCATTGAGGTTAACCATGGGGGGAAGTTTGCAGGAAAGCAGATTGCAGGTCATGGTATAAGCTGGTCGCAGGGCAGGGCTCAGTGACAGTGTATTGCGGTTGAACCAGGCAAATTGCAGTGTCAGCAACACCAGCAGGCAGCAGGCCGCAACACCCCAGTAGGTTCTTTTTCTGCGGAGCTGTTGTTCGTTAATGGTTTCTTCGGTTTCCCGCTGGTCCAGTTCGTGAATCAGGGTTTCGATGCTTTGCTGATGGTAGCCATCATACTGGATGGGCGCAGTGGCAACCTTTGCTTTTATGGAAGGGTCAAGGTCTTTGCTTCTGGATGTTTCCGGTTGTGTTGAATCTGGTTTTTTGACCGGTTTTTGCTGTTGGACGACCAGTGTTTCCCGCAGTTTTTTTTGGGTTTGAGTGGGTGTCTGGGGCTCTTCCCGATGGTCAGAGGATGATGTTTCAACGTTTTCAATGGAAGTGTTGAATGCCTCCTTTTCTTGTTCTTTCAGGCGCGGTAGCTGGTCTATGGCATTAAAAACCTGAAGGCATGAACCGCAACGCACCGAACCCCTGGCAGCCTTAAGCTGGGCATGGGTAATGCGGAATATGGTCTGGCAGTGAGGGCAAGTGACACTTGACGGCGTCATGTTTACTGTTTACCTGATTTTAAAGCAGCATTTTTTATTAGACCAGAGCCCCAGTACTGAATCCAGTCTAATTGATAATACAGGTACTTTAGTTTCTATTGAAGCCCGGGGAGTAACAAGTTCTGTCATACCTGCATCACATCAATGCCAGCTTATGAACGTCGCTTACCAGAGAGCATGGCCCAGCCATCAAAGGTGACTGCTGTATCCATGGCAAACCACTGTTCATAGGTTTGAATTATTTCATCCGCCTGCTCAGCCAGAATACCGGACAGAGCAATGGAACCGCCTTCCCTGGTCAGACTGGCCAGTTTGGGAGCCAGTTGAGTCAAAGGGCCAGCAAGAATGTTGGCCAGTACTATATCAGCCTGATCCGTGGGTTCGTCATCGGGCAGAAAAACTTCCAGCTTACCCACCGGAATGTTATTCCGTTTAGCGTTCTCGATAGTGGCTTCCAGTGCCTGCGGATCCAGGTCAACACCGACAGCTGATTGTGCACCCAGAAGCAGTGCTGCAATAGCAAGGATGCCAGAACCACAACCATAGTCGATAACTGTTTTACCAGTCAGGTTATTCTGCTGATCCAGCCAACGCAGGCAGAGTGCCGTGGTGGGGTGCGTCCCGGTGCCGAAGGCCAGGCCCGGGTCCAGCATCAGGTTAACAGCCTCAGGATCGGGAACGTCTTTCCAGCTGGGGCAAACCCACAGGCGGTCACCAAACTGCATGGGGTGGAAGTGGGTCATCCACTCTCTTTCCCAGTCTTTATCTTCCACTAGTTCGACCTTGTGACCAGGGAAAGGGTTCAGTCCGGCACGTTCTTTGAGAAAAGGTATGAGATTATCGGTGCGGGTCTGGGCATCAAACAAGCCAACAACAACGGTGTTGTTCCACAGCGGTGTGGTGCCCAGTTCTGGTTCATAGACCGGTTGATCTTTTGCATCCTGCAGGGTGACCGCACAGGCACCGGCTTCCAGAAGCAGGTCTTCCAGAATTTCAGCATGGTCAGAAGTTGTGTCCAGTCTGACTTGAATCCAAGACATTGTGTTACCCAGAATGAAAAGCAATAAGAATTTCGATCTGTTCTTCAGGAAAGAAATTCATGGAACATAGGCGACTTATTGTAGCTGAGCACCGGTATTTCATAAACATTTGCTGGCTGATCGCCCAATAAAAAGAAAGGCCATCTCTTGTGGGAGACGGCCTTGCCAAAGAGTAAAAAAACTGGAAATCACTCAGCCAGTTTCTTTTCCAGATAATGAATGCTGACACCCCCTTCCTTGAAGTGAGGATCAGTCACCAACGCCTGATGAAGAGGAATATTGGTTTTAATCCCCTCAATAACGGTTTCATCCAGTGCGTTCTTCATGCGGATAAGGGCCGTTTCACGATCCGGACCATAACTGATGATCTTGGCGATCAGGGAGTCATAGTAAGGAGGAACGCTGTAACCGTTGTACAGATGGCTATCTACGCGAACACCATTACCGCCCGGTGCATGGAACTGCAAAACCTTGCCTGGTGATGGCATAAAGGTTTTTGGGTCTTCGGCGTTGATACGGCATTCGAAGGCGTGGCCTTTGAGTTCGATATCTTCCTGACCAACGCTCAGAGGCAGGCCGCTGGCAATTCTCAGCTGCTCTTTGACAATATCGATGCCGCTGATCAGTTCGGTCACCGGGTGCTCAACCTGAACCCGGGTGTTCATTTCAATGAAATAGAACTCGCCGTTTTCATACAGGAATTCAAAGGTTCCAGCACCTTTGTAGCCAAGCTCAATGCAGGCACGGGTACAGGCACTGGCCACTTCTTGACGCTTCTCTTCCGGAATGCCGGGTGCAGGCGCTTCTTCAATAACCTTCTGATGACGACGTTGCAGAGAACAGTCGCGGTCACCCAGGTGAATGGCGTTACCCTGGCCATCGGCCAGTACCTGGAACTCCACATGACGTGGGTTTTGCAGGAATTTCTCCAGGTAAACCGTGTCATTGTTGAATGCCGCACCGGCTTCTGATTTGGTCAGGGCGACGGAGCTGATCAGGTCTTCTTCGTTGTAGACCACGCGCATACCGCGGCCACCGCCACCGCCGGCAGCCTTGATGATTACGGGATAGCCGATATCCCGGGCTATGGCCATGGTGCGGCTGTGGTCATCAGTGAGTGAGCCATTAGAGCCCGGAACCGTGGGAACACCGGCTTTCTGCATGGCTTCAATTGCCGAGACTTTGTCCCCCATCAGGCGGATAACGTCGGCGGAAGGCCCGATAAAGGTAAAGCCACTGCGTTCTACCTGTTCAGCAAAATCTGCATTTTCTGACAGGAAGCCGTAACCCGGGTGAATCGCGGTGGCGTGAGTCACCTCGGCGGCACTGATGATGGCAGGAATATTGAGATAGCTGTCTGCCGGGTTGTTTGGACCGATACAGACGGACTCATCCGCCAGATGCAGATGCATAAGGTCAGCATCGGCCTTGGAGTGAACCGCAACGGTCTTGATGCCCAGCTCTTTGCAGGCCCTTAATATTCTGAGAGCAATTTCGCCCCGGTTGGCTATTACGACTTTATCGAGCATAACGCGATTCTCAGGCGATTATCAGACAATAGTGAACAGGGGCTGGTCGAACTCAACAGGCTGACCATTCTCTACCAGAACGGCATCAATAGTGCCGGATTTGTCCGCCTTGATCTGGTTCATCATCTTCATGGCTTCAACAATGCAGAGTACATCACCTTCCTTAACCTGCTGGCCGACTTTGGCGAAGTCAGGCGCATCCGGTGACGGAGCACCGTAGAAAGTACCAACCATGGGAGACTTGACCTGATGGCCGGAAACCACAGGCTTAGCAATAGCAGGTGCAGGAGCAGCTGCTTCAGTGGCAGCAGGTGCTGCAGCTGGGGCTGGTGCAGCAGCCGGATAGGCAATGGGCGCAGCGGCTACAGGTGCATTTTTTGAGTAACGGCTGATACGAACGGACTCTTCACCCTCATGGATTTCGAGCTCATCAATACCTGATTCTTCCAGCAGCTCAATGAGCTTTTTTACTTTTCTGATATCCATTGTCAGTCTCAAATGCTTGTACTGGCAGCTCTGGCTGGCCAGTCTGGTTGATTTTGCGAAAAATCGAACACTCAACTTGGCGAGTGCAGGATCCCCGGTGGTCAGTTTTTGCCTGACAGTGCCACTGTTTAAAAGGGTTAAGGCAGCTGCACTGCGATTAACATAAATCAGAACGCTGTCCTGTTTTGGTGTCGCGTTCTGAAAAAATGGTTCGCGTTCTTATGGCTCTGGCTGTCTGGCAAGCCTGTCAACTGCGGCAGACAGTGCCATTTCGTAGCCTTTAGGTCCCAATCCGGCAATAACCCCTTCAGCAACGTCACTGAAATAGGAGTGATGACGGAAAGGCTCCCTGCAATGGATGTTCGAAAGGTGTACTTCAATAAATGGAATAGCAACCCCAAGCAGCGCATCCCGCAGTGCCACACTGGTATGAGTGAAAGCGGCCGGGTTGATGATGATAAAGCGTACGCCATCCTTACCGGCCTGATGAATACGGTCTATCAGTAGATGTTCCGCATTGCTTTGAAAGCTTTCCAGCTTAAGGCCTGCATCAGTAGCCTGCTGGACAAGGTTCTGGCTGATCTGTTCAAGCGTGGTTGCACCGTAAACACCGGGCTCTCGAGTGCCAAGCAAATTCAGGTTTGGACCATTGAGCACAAGAATGTCAGCCATGTTTATCCTCTTAAGACCCCAATGGTCACCGTTGCGACCCTGACCAATGGGAGAGCTTCAGTAGTCACCCTGCTTTGGTTAACCTGGCTACGCAGTTGACCTTTGAAATACATCGCAATCGTTATTGATCAGGCATTTTGCCCCATTGTCAAGAGTGCGTCCAGTTTGTGCGTGTTACAGGAGGTTAACGACAGTTACGAAGCATTTCATGCCTGTTTCAGACAAGTTCAGACATCTGTAGTTATTCCGGAGGCTGTCAGCAGTTTTGTCAGCTTTTGATGCAGCTGCAAAGCGGTGATTTCACCCTGGGATTTCAGTGCAGACAACTCACTCCCACTGGCATCAAAAAACAGCATGGCGGGTGGTCCGAACAGTTGATACTGGTTGAGGAACTGTTGGTGTTCCAGCGTGTTATCGGTGATATCCAGCTTGATCAGGGCTATTCTGGCCAACTGATCAGTGACCAGTGGGTCAGGGAACACGGTCCGCTCGATGATTTTGCAGGATATGCACCAGTCAGCATAGAGATCCACCAGGGCTGGCAGGTTGTTCAGGGCTGCGTCTGTCAGCAGGTTATTCAGTTCATTCACTGTCGTTACCGTCTTGAAGCGGGAACTCTCTGTCTGTTCAGTGAGGCTTTCTATTGCCGTGCTGCTTTTACCCAATAACGGATTCAATGGGTCTCTATTGTCCATGGCGGCACCAATAATCAGGCAGGTTCCATAGATCAGACACAGTATGCCGACGGTCTGTCGGAGCTTCTGGTGGGCTTCTGTCAGGTTGGTGTGAAGAGCGCCCAGGAATACGGCGCAGCCAATTAGCAAAGCACCCCACAGGAATAGCGTGGCTGATGGAGCGATAACCCTTTCCAGCATCCAGATGGCGACGCCCAGAAGTAATACGCCAAAGAATGAGCGAACACCATTCATCCAGGCCCCGGATCTTGGCAGCCAGTGCCTTCCGCCTAACGCCAGGACAAATAAGGGAATACCCATGCCCAGGCCCAGGGCAAACAGTGTCAGCCCACCAAACAGAGCATCACCGGTTGAGCTGATATAGACCAGTGCTCCGGCCAGGGGTGCCGAGACACATGGGGAAACCACCAGTGCTGACAACAACCCCATCACGGCAGCCCCCGACAAGCTGCCTGAGTTTTGCGGACTGCCACTGAGTTTGTCCCGAACCCGGGCGGGCAGCTGCAACTCGTAAAGGCCAAACATACTCAGGGCCAGCAGCACAAAGAGTATTGCCATAGGGATCAGCAGCCATGGGGACTGGAGCTTTGCCTGAAGGTTCAGACTGGCACCAAACAGCCCCATTAATGTACCGGCAATGGCAAAGGTGGCTGACATGGTGAGTATATAGGTCATCGTCAGGGCAATGGTTCGGGCTTTGCTCTGTGTCCTGGTTCCCAGGATCAGGCTCGACAGTATCGGGAACATGGGCAGGACACAGGGCGTCAGGCTAAGGCCAATACCCGCGAGGACAAAAATGAGTAGCGCAATTGGCAGACTGTTCTGTTCCAGCTGCTGCTGAAAGGCGTTCCCGGAGTCTGATGCCGCCGTAAGAGTTACGCTGGCTGAAACGGGCGAATCACTGACTTGGGTAATCACCAATGGAATAACAACTTTATGGGGTGGATAACACAGTCCGGCACTGGCACAGCCCTGGAAGCCGATTTCCAGTTCCGGCAGGTTGCCTGAATGGCTGGCAGGAACGTTGATAACCAGGTTTTCACTGAATACTTCCAGTTCTTTGTTGTAATAAGGGTCAAAAATCGCTTCACCGGCAGGATAGTCAGCTGTACCCAGTGTTGAGATATCGGTCACCGGCGTAAAGGTGAAACGGTGCTTATAAAGGTAGTGCTCTGGTTTTACAGCAACATCAATGATCGCCGAACCCCGCTCAATTCGCCCGGTGAATTGAAAGGCTTCTTCGACCGGAAGAAAACCCTGGTTTTCACTGGATTCTGTCCCGAATAACTGGCTCAGGTTGGCCTGGGCAGATATTGAGATTAACAGACCCAGAAAAAGGGGCCAGATCAGGCGGAGTTGGCATTTTGGCATATAAGCTGCTGTTTATAATGGTGAATACTATGTATTGTGCAGTGATATACCAGAGATGCAAGTAGGAGCGGGGTTGCAGAGAAAAGAAAACAGCAAAAATGAGTGGATAAGCTCAGGTCGAAACCTGAGCCTTAAGAAAAATCAGCCTTTATAGTTGGCGGCAGACTTTTTGATGACTTCCAGGGCCGCTTCGGAACCCTCCCAGCCATCAATCTTGACCCACTTGCCAGGCTCAAGATCTTTATAGTTTTCAAAGAAGTGTTCAATCTGCTGGAGCAGCAGGGCTGGCAGATCTGTGTATTCTTTTACGTCTTTGTAGAGCGTAGAGAGTTTGTCGTGAGGAACGGCAATCAGCTTCTCGTCACGGCCACTTTCGTCAGACATGTTCAGCATGCCGACAGGACGGCAGCGAATAACTGAGCCCGGGATAACCGGGTAGGGTGTCACTACCAGAACGTCCAGAGGGTCGCCATCGTCAGCCAGGGTCTGGTTGATGTAACCGTAGTTGGCTGGGTAGAACATTGGGGTTGCCATAAAGCGGTCAACCAGGATGGCATCCATATCCTTGTCAACTTCGTATTTGATTGGCGAAGCATTGGCAGGGATTTCGATAATGACGTAGATGTCTTCTGGCAGACTTTTGCCAGCAGGAACAGATGAATAGCTCATTGACAGTCAATCTCTGTGTGAGGTCAGTTTGAAATTGCCGCGTATTATATAGAGTTTGTTACGCTCTTTTCCACTTGTAAGGGGCATCCCACCCGGGACCCCGGGAGTGCCTCTGGGTCTGGCTTGATGGTATTGAATATTTCCGGCTGCTTATGCTCAGCTATCTGCTTGATTGAGAACTAAAATTAATTCATTGTCAGTCGCTGGTGTGAGCTGGATTCATAAGCCAAAGGAGGTGATTGTGAGATCGATCACTGTTGAAGATTGCATGACCCCCAAAGTTGTTACCGTTTCTCCGGATATTCAAGTGGCTGAAGCCATCCGTATTCTGCTGCAACATAATATTACGGCAGCACCGGTAGTTGACAATGAAGGGACACTTATCGGGATTCTTTCAGAGTCAGACTGCCTCGAAGGGACATTAAATGGCAGCTATTTTTCCCAGGATGCAGGATTGGTGCGTGATTATATGACCAGTCAGGTGGTCACTGCTGACCCTCAGGAAGATATTATTACGGTGTATCAGCGTTTTATGACCGATAAGGCTCACCGTGTTCCGGTTGTTGCTGATGGAAACCTGGTGGGCATACTCAGTCCCAAAGATTTGATGTCTGCTGTTCTTGAATTTTATGAACACCCGGTGGATTCTGCATAATTGACTTGCCAGCCTGAACGATTCATTGATTATCTTGATTCATTACATGAAATACCTGCTTTTAGGGTTATTAATTTAGTTTATATTTTTAATTAAAAAATTTTTTTAATTTCCTTTGTTTATTAATTTTGCTTTTCATTCATCAGCTAGACTTTTTCTTTATATATCGGATATTTTTGAAAAGGAATTTGCATGGGCAGCACAATTTCTCCTCCTACGGGCCGTCACCCGTCATCACCAATTGATGGTTCGTCCTCAGAGCCTGAGTCAGGAAAAGAGGGGACTATGGTTACTCCTCATGGTTCTCGAAAAGTGACGGCCTCCAAAGTGGGCAAAGGAGACCCTTCTGTCCGGGGTGAAAAAGCGCATGATTCCGTAGCTCACCCTCGGGGGGAGAGAACGGTTAAACCTCAACAGGACTCATTGCCATCTTTAAATCCACTTCCTGATCAGGCTGAAAATGGTCCGGGACCAAACCTTGATTCTAATGAAGCGAGATTATCGACGTCTGATTTGCCTGACGGAGCATCTGCTGATAACACACTACCCAATAATGAAGAGTCACGTTTATTTCCATCGACTCATGATTCCCGTGTTGAAAAGGGTTTGTATGGTGATCCAGTAGAACCTGAACACCATGAAAAAATCTTATCACCGGTTGACGAAGATGAAATTATGTCGGTAACCACTGAGCTTGCAGAAGAGCCTCGTAATGTCAGGACACATGAAATGTCGCCCAGGCATGATACCAGTAGGTTGTTTGGGCCTGAATTTGGCACAGCAGTGGGACAGATTGTCAGAGAAAACAGAGATCCTGAGCATTATGAAAATAAGCTTCCGGCTCCTTATAAACCGCCTGCGACTCATAGTAAAACGTCATCGACGGATGATGAATCGGACGTTGCAAGCGTTTCGATCGAAGGCGGTGGTCTTGATGATGATCCAGCCGTCAGGAGTGGTGGTTCAGTCACTATTGAAGGAGGGGGGGATAAAACCAGCAAAAAGCTATTTCAGCGAGTATTGGGTGCAATTAACAAATTGTTGAATGTGGTCAAAAATAACCCGCTATGGGCTGGATTTGTGATTTGCAGCGCCATTTTTCTTGTCACTCTCATGGCAGGACAACCTTATGCTGCGATTTTTTTCGCAATTTGTGCCCTGGCTTTTCTGGGCGTAGCTTTGGGAGTAACAACGCATAATATTCTATTCAGTAACCCGCAGAATCCATCACAGAGTAATAGTGGTCAGAACCAGAATCCACAAAATCCACAGAGTCCACAAAATCCACAGAATCAACAGAGTTCACAGAATTCTCCGGAAGACAGAACACAGACTGACCCGGAGAATTCAACCACCAGAACTGAATCTGGCTCAAGCCCACACCCAGGTCCCGGTGGCAGGGATGACAGGCCGACGATAACAGAATCACGGCGACCCTCTGCCAGTAATGGCAGAAGTGAGCCACCCGTCACAGGAGGCAATGTCTCTTCTGCGGCAACGCAAACGGTGGAGGGAGCGAGTGACGATGAACTTGCTGACAATATTTATAAATTCCAGCAACTGATCATTAAAAACTTCATCCAATTTTCAAATGGGGCTCATGCTCCAGAACAATGGAGTAGGAACTCTCAGAAACCGGGCAGACAGATTGATGAAACGACCATAAAAAAGGTAACGGATGCTGCGGTAGGCCTTTTTGAACAGTTTCGTCATATTACAGATCATAGAGATAACCAAGGTTCTGATACTTTTCAGAATGCCAGGCTGTTTGAGGTTGAAAAGCAAACGAATCAGCTGATGGATTTAATAGAGCCTACAGATGAGTTTATTGAACAATTGACGAATAAAGTTTACATGCAATTCGCTGATGACAAGCTTTGCCCTGACCCAAATGCTGAACCACTGACCATCGGTTATACGCGCAGACGACTGGAGAATTTTGGTGATAAGGCTATGCAGGGGATCGAGTTTTTTGATCTGTTGGTTGAGTTTGTACGGGCAGCAAAAGCTTATAGAAAAGGTAGAATGGGGTATGGAGGTAAAGTCAGGCCTGTTGCTGAGTCAGCCCCTCTATCTGTACAAACTCCGATGTCCGCTCCAAAAGGTGATTTGGATGATGAGTTATCAGAATAAGCGGATAAACGGCATAAATAAATGGTGAAAAAAACCGAGTTAAAAGTCATTGTTGAGATTTTATATATAAATGATTTTTTGAATTTCTTTTTATAAAAAAATCGACCAAGGTGTAATTGGCAAGAACGTTGTTTCATAACCTAAAGTTAAAGAAGCGACTTAACGGATATTCAAAATGACAGGGAGTCACTAATGAGTACCTCCATTGGCGGTGTGGATTCTTCCAGCAGCGAATCTGGAGAAAACCACAAAACCGTTACCTTGAATGATGGCAGGATTAATTCACTCCGGGCTGCCGGCTATACCGATGCCCAGATTGAAGCCTTGTTATCAATGGCTGACCCGGATGATCAGGGTAACTCGCTAACCCCCACCCACTTTTACTCGGTTAATAAGCAGACACTGAACTCGCTTAGATATACGGGACAGCTTGATGAAGCGTCACAGAAGCTGGTCTATTTACAGGCACCTGTTGCCATGGTTCAGGAGGTCAGTAATCCGGCGAACTGGAATGGTGATAATTACATAGGTCCCGGAGCGTCACAAATTAATGCTTATCTGATGGGCGAACCCGTGGATTTCACCAAGCCCAGCCTGGATGCCTTGATTATGGGCGTGCTGACGGCCCGGGCGGATATTCTCCAGACACAACTGGAAGACCAGATAGAATCCATCAATCAGAAAAATGATTTGCTGGAAGAAGCCAATATGTATTTGGCCAAAGCCAAGGAAAAAAAGGCTGCGGCTGGTACGTCAGGCTCTTCCATAATGACAAAGGATATGGTTGATTTCTGGAAACAGATGGGCGCTCAGACTGACCGAAGCGGTAATGACAATAGTCATAATTCTGCAGAGTGGGATGCCAATATCGAGCATTTGAAATCAAAAATTGAATCACTGACCAGTCAATCACAATTGCAAACCACCAAGCTTCAACAGACTATCAATAAATACAACCAGACGTTTGAAATGCTCTCTAATTTTATCAACAAGTACTTCCAGTCCATAAGTACTATTATTCAAAATATGCGTTAACTCATGGAGGAGTCACACGTGAATAGTGAAGATCTGAATTATGAAGGTGCAGAACTTGAAGATAAACTCATGAATTTCTTCGGTGAGGGGGGAACCTTCAAAGATTTGAAAAACTTGAGTGATGATGCCATGGAAGCAATATACTCAGTTGCCTACAACCTTTATCAGGGTGGGAAGTACGAAGAAGCAACGAAAGTTTTTCAATTCTTGTGTTTTTACGACCATTTCAATCGTAAATACTTTCTTGGACTGGGTGCCTGTCAACAAATGCAGAAACAATATGACAGCGCCATCGAGATCTTCTCATTCGCTACTCTTCTGGATTCTGATGATCCCCGACCAATGATGTATATCGGCGATTGTCATTTAGCGAAAGGCGACAGAGAAAATGCTCAGATTTCTTATGAGACTTCCATTGATTGGGCCGGTGATAGTCCGGAATATGCCAAGGATCTGGAACGTGCCAAAAATATGCTGGAAAATCTAAAATAGACCAGGGAGTAAGCAGAATGGATGGTATCCAACAGGGGTCTTATTCGGCGGGTCAGATACCTCAACAGGCGGATATAGACCCATCACTCCGGCAACAACAGACCGATCAGGTTGAGCAAAAAGAAAAAGTCAGTCGTGGTTATTCGGAGCAAAACACGGTATCGACGAATCAGGTTCAGGAGAATATTGCTCCTCCCATTAAGCCGCAGCACAGTCTGGATGCTCCTGCGAAAGGCTCAGATTCTCCTTCTGAAAAAGTTCTCAAGGAGATCTCTGTTTTTTCCGAAATCCAGAAGCTGAGTAAAACGAACCCTGAAGCGGTAAAGCTTGGCCTGGCTTCTGAGGCAACGATCGAACAAGGTGGTCCGGATTATTTGGCTCTGGTCACTGGTGATCTGAAAGCCTTTGCCGAAGGGCCTGGCGGGCGGCCAAATCCATTGGCTGGTCATATCAGTTCTATGCAGAGCAACAAGGACCATCTGTTGTCCATGGGGTACAGTAAAGAGCTGGTTGATGGAATGCTGAAATTGGCTGACCCGAAAGATCCGGATAATTCCCTGAGGGCCATGCATTCATTCTCTGCCCAGGTGAGTGGCAAACTTGCCGGTGATGACTCGCTTGGAAAGCTGGGTGATCTTTTTGCCGATACTTTCAACAAAGTTGCCAACCTGAAAGGTGGACCCGCAGACCTTCAAAAAGAATTGCAAGCTGAACTGAAGGCCTTTACTTCAACATTCCTGGATTCAAATAAAACGCTTGATGTGGATACTGCAACTCAAATGCTGATGCAAATTCAGACCAAGTTGCAGGACAGCCGTCTGGTATTCAACCAGGAAAATATCAAAATTAATGAGCAGCAGCGACAGCAGATTTCAGAAAAACGGCTGGCAAAGATCGCCGAATCTATTGAAAAAGCGGAAGAAGCCAAAGAGTCGGGGGCGATTGCTAAAATATTCGGTTATATAGCCGTCGCTCTCATGGCTGTTGTTATGGCTGTTATGTTTGCTACTGGTGTTGGTTCGCCATTAGCCATGGGGCTAATGGCCGCATGTCTGGCTCTGACCGTGATGATGACTGTTTCTTCCGAAACCGGTGACTGGATGAACAAGGGAGTTGCCGCGATCTTCGAGGCATTTGGTGCGAATGAAGACCAGGCCATGATTGGCGCGATGGTGTTCTGGTCGGCCTTGATTCTGGTAATGAGTCTTGGTGGCGCGTTTGCCGGGGGGGGGGCCAGTGCTGCGGCTACAGCGGCGAACGCGACTTCCCAGGGTACTGCTGCGGCGGCGGGTGGTGCATCCAGTGCCGCGACAGTCACAGCTTCGGCAACAACGGCGGCAACAGCGACAGCCAAGACGGCCAAGATGGCAGCGGTCACCACTCGCTGTTCACAGGCTGCCAGACTTACTGGTGGGGCTGCCATGATTGCTGATGGTTCGGTCAATGTTCACATTACCAATCTGAATTATGACGCAGATATGTTAAGAGCCGAGGCGAAAGAGCTGTATGCCTGGATGCTGGCCAATCAGCATGCCATCGATAACCTGACTGAGGATATCCAGAAGGTTATCGAGGATATGCAGCAGGTATGGCAAGTCATGACCAGCATGATGAAAGACAACCACGATACGATGACCAAGCTCAACGGCTCTCTCAAAGGATAATAAATAAAAGTTGCTTTACCCTTAACAATGATACATGGAGGTAACTCATGGCCGAGGGAATTTCTGGTGCAGACCGGGCGGCACACAGTGCCAATATGCAGATGCTCCTTGAAAAACCAGCGACATCTGACGCAAAGAAAGCGGCAATCAAGAAAGGCGATATTGACTTTCAGCAAGAGAGTGTCCGTCTTGCCTCAACCAAACACGCTAAATCCGAGGTTTTGAACGACCTTAACAAAGCAGGTCAACAGGCCAAGCCGTCACTGGCCACGCCCGATGATTTGTCACCAAATCAAATGACCAATGCCAGTAAAACCCTGGCTACTTTGTCCAAGTCAACCGACGAGGCCATGGAGTCAACCAAACAGCTGTTCAATAATATTCAGAATGGCACGGTGACCAAAGGAGAAACCGCAAAGCTGAAATCACAGGCGGCGCTTCTTGATGATGCCTCTTCGCACATGCAGTTGCTTTCCGGCAAAGGTGTGGAAACCTCTGAAGGAAAGCGGCAGGTGCTGGCCGGTATGGGCAGCTTTCAGAAGACTCAGCTGGATAACCTGGAAAAGCTGTCAACCTCTAAAGATATCCAGACGTTTCTGGCCGATCAGCATGGAGGGGCAAAAGGTCTGGATCAGAAAACGGCCATTCTGAGATCTCTGGGTTTTACAGACAGCCAGATCAAAACGATGATATCTCTTGCGCCGCCGGATACTGACGGCAGTCGTCTGGATATGATGCGCTCAGCAGGCTCTGATACCAAGGCCGTTCTGCAGGCGCTGGGATTTGGTGCCGATACGGCCAAAGGGCTGGCAGCACTATTGAACGGCAAACTTGGTCAGCTCGGCAGTGCAGAGCAAAAGCAGCTGCTGGCCAAAATGGGCTTTGGTCAGGAGGAAATACAGGTCATTCTGCAAGCCAGCAATCCTATTTCATTAAAGAACCAGGCCGCCCTGATGCGTAATGCTCCCCAGGGACTTTCACAATTTCTTATGAACAGCAGTAAGGGAATGAACCTGCTTTCTGCTGGTGAAGCCTTTGCGGATATGAAAATGCTTGAGCAGTTGGTGGATATCTTTGCCGTGATGGAGCTTCTGTTCAAGATGAGTGCCAACCAGCGTGCTGCCTCAAGGGAGTCTCGTTCCATTGAGCAGCAGGCGGCAAAATCTGAGATTCTCAACCAGGCAGAAGAAATGAAGAATGCAGCCCTGATGACCGCCATTGGTGGCTGGGTCAGTGCTGGTACCAAGATCATTTCCGGTGGTATCCAGGTTGGTATGTCAGCCAAAGCTGGCGGACTGGACCAGGGGAATATGCAACGGCAGGTAGCGATTGGTAATGGTCTTTCCCAGATGACCGCTGCAAGCGGTGATATGATCAAGGCTGGTACAGACTACCAGGCAGGCATGCATCAGGCCCAGGGCAAATTACACGAGGCAAACCAGAGAATGCATGATTCTGCTGCACAGTCTGATAGCGAGTTTATGAACCTCCATCAGGATATGGTGAAAACGGTGATCAGCAAGATGGATGAGATCATCCGCTCATGGTTTGAAACGCTCAAATCGACAACAAGAGCCTGATTACAGGTCAATTGCTTGATCTTGATGACACAATCAAAGGACGTGGTTTATAAGATGTAGCCAACCCTGCGGGTTGGCTTTTTCTTGCACAGAGGGAAAGCATGGGTAATCCACTTGGAGGAATACAAGCCTCAGCAGCGGTGCAGCAGATGCAGGCTCCCGGTGCGGCTGGCGAGAGCGCAGCTGGCAAGGCTGGGAAACTGTCAACCGGGCAGGGGGTAGAAGCCTCCAATACAAAACCATCAATGCTCTCCACTGCCGATGCTGCGGAAGAACTCACCAGTTTGGTGTCTAAGTTCAAGAATAAAAAAGACATTGAAGCAGATAAGGGTAAATCGGCAAGTGCGCGGCAGCTTGAATTAATTGAAAAAATCAAGAATGTTGAAGAAGTTCCTGAAACACAGGATTTCAAAAGACGCTTTCCTAAAGAATCAAAAGAGGATTATCGACAAGAAGACTATCTTAAAGGGGCCAAAGAAGAGTTCAAGGATCCTTATCACCAGTATCTTGCGCTTTATGAGATCGCTGTTGATTTTAAAGCCGATCCTGACGCCCTGCCTAAAGATGAAATTTTTAAAGCCATTGAAGCGCTTGAAAACGAGCATCCTCAATATATTGAGATTGGCAGAGAGATCTCAAACGCTGCCGGTAAACTGGCCGAGGACTACCATCCCGGAAAAACCCCGGATGAAGTTCGCTCGCAGCTATATGGTCATGTCAAGGATCATAAATCCCTCGGCGCAGCATTTAAAGACCTGACTAATAACCAGGGCGGGGTGGATGCAGATCCGGACAATAATCAGGTGGCGACTGGTTTTGAGAACTCAGTTGATAGAAGGCTCAGGTTTTTGAGTGGCGAGTTGAATTCCATGACATCCAGAACGGAAGACACTCACCTGCGCTCAGTGATTAATGATATGACGACCTTGAAAAGGCTGGTGGGTATCCATGATTGCTGCATGGAAACACAAGGGGAGATGAGAAGGCCACCGGTTAGTATTGGGCAATTTGATGGCCAGAAATATATGACCAATGTTCTGGATTTGCTGGATCAACAGTTTGTTTCAGGAGGTGACTTTACCAATTTAATTAAGCAAATGGGGTTGGATAAGCAGCCCGTTGAAGTCAGAACGGCCTTCATGAATAAGACTGCGACCTTGATTCGTGAGATTCCGGAAGAAATTTTTGCCAATGAACAAATTAAAGAAAGCCTGAGTCAAGCAATTCTGGAAGTACAGGATAATCTGGTTTTGGAAGAAGAAGGTTCCGTGAAGACGGATGAAAACTATGGCAAGGGTGGAGAAACCGAAGTCTCGGAAGATGCGTTAAAAGGTTTTCTTGCATCAAACCCAGACCGCGAACCAGGTAGCATTATTGGTGATTTGGGCCGTGAATTCAAAGGAGCTCAGGAACCAGATAATCCGTTTATGGCATCCACTGGTGTTCCCACTCTTGGAGCTGGGACGACGCAGCCTGAGCCTGCGGCACAGGGTGAAACGTCAACGACAGCAACTAAAGCCACCGTTGACCCGGCAACAGCCACCTCCCCTGAGGTGACTGCCAAAGGAGGTGCCAGTGGGGCATCCGAGGTGACGGCAAAGGGCAGCTTTGATGGGCTTTCCGATCAAGAACTCATACTGAAACAGGATGAGTTACTGGATAAGGCCCGGGGGTTGCATCAACGCAAGGACACCAACTTTGTTTTTGACTGCTCATTAACTGCTTTGAAGCATGCAGAAGAGAATGGTGTTGATATTATTGATGCGCTGAAAGATGTTGCCAGCCAACGGGGTAAAGCCTTTGCCAAAGATCTTAAAGTGGCTATCACTCCCGAAGGGGAGGGCAAAGAACTGCAGCTTATTCCGCCAGATACCAAAGCGCTGGAAGAGTGGGTGAGAACTCACCCCGGTCAAAGTGTGAATGATCTGGTTCGTACGGCAATGGAAGTATTGAAAGAGGATCGTGGTCCGGATTTGGATCTTGAGCAGCTGGAAAACAATCTTGCCAGCCTTAAATCAACCATTGCTGAAATAGATTCGAAAATAAAGAAAAGGCCATCTAAATCCTTTAGAGACAGTGTGTCTCCTCACCTTAAAGAAGGTCCCTTCAGTGCTCGTTTGAAGTCGTTCTTTAAGCATCCGTTTGATCCTATTAGTGAGCCGAAAACACGCCCGCTGGGTACGGATATCTTTGACCGAATGGAATACTCCCACACATTCAACATCAGGGCTGAGGAGAAAAGCCTGTCTGTTGAGTCAACCTGGGATGAGTCTGAAAGTCAGGATGTCGCGGAGGGTATGCAGGTCGAGGCAACCCTGGATACAACGGGAAATCAGGAGGTAGATGATGGAATGACGGTTGAAGCAACATTTGAGACTGACAATACTTCAGTTCAGTCAACTCCTGCCAGGGGAACCGCAGCGTTTATTGCCGCTAAGGTTCAAGGGCAAGTCAAAGGGGAGTCATATGGTGATATTGGTGATGTCCTTAAAGATATCCAGTCAATGGCAGGGGACAAGGCTCAGTTAGAACAGTTGCTTGGTTATATGGAACAAGCAAAAGCATCACAAACTGAAATACCTCTACTGGGTGGTAATGAAACAAAGATCGAGACGTACATCCAGTCACTGGTTGATCTTCAGGGGGCTCCGCGGATGAATCCGGGAGGATATGAACCACCAGCGGGTGAAGTGAAAAGTTAAGGAGGACGAATGGATTGGCGTAATAGCGTAGTCTCTGAATTTGCTGAGGCCATGGGCATCAAGGGGTTCGATTTCGGTGATACCGGCGTAGCATGCTTTGAAATTGAAGGTGCCGGATCCTTTTATATGGAACAAAAAGAAGAGGGCGTTTTGATGTATCTGGCCCGGGAGATAGACCCCTTTAATAGTCTGCCCGTTTTAGAAAGTGCACTGGCGGAATGCCATTACAAAAGGAGCTTCCCCTATCCTTTACAGGTAGGTCTTCAAGAAAATCAACTGGTTATCTGTTTGTTTGTGGATGATTCTGATTTCAACCGCCCCAGTGTGGAGCGCGCTATGCAGTTTTTGATGAGCAAGGCAGATGAGCTAAAATTGTAAGATAAAAATTTTAAAAAGCTGTTTTTAAACAGATAAGAGGATTTTAAGTACCTCAACCAATCAATAATCAATAGAGGTTACTATCATGGCGGATAATATTATCAAGACAGGTAATCTGGCGGATAAAGCGCTGGAAAAAACCCAGGAAGGCCTTGCCAATCCGAATCAACCAGAAGATGGGGCGGCAGGCCGTTTCGCCCAGCTGGTTGGCCAGTCGCCAGATGGAGCCTCTCAGGCGGCGAACGTTAAACCTATTGACGTGGCAGCTAATCCGGATGCCCCGGCCCTGACGCTGGGAGATAAGGTGCTTCAGGGAATGCAGGGGCTCAGGAATCATGTGGAAGGCAGGGCTGACCTGGTCAAGCAGCACTTGGCACCTGGTGAGGCGATGGGGATGAAGGATATGTTCAAGACTCAGATGGCTATGACCAATCTGATGATTACTGAAGACTATATTGGGAAGATTGTCAGTAAAAGTACTCAGACATTCGATACGCTATTACGGAATCAGTAATTTTTTATTCTTCTGTAAGCTGAAGGAAAATAAGGTGATTTTTCTTCAGCTATCCTCATTGTCCCTCTCTTTTAAAACTATACTCTATAAATCATAATTTTTCTTCGCAACTGGCCGTTAAATGTATGAGTAATTATATTTTAACGTGCATAAGGTTGGCTCGTCATGAAACAGGGGTTTGTCCAGAGCTTTAAGGTTACATTACTGTGTCTCATCGGTCTTTTATTACTGGGGTGTAAAGTCGAGCTTTATTCCGGGCTTGATGAAAAAGAAGGTAATGAAATGCTTGCCATCCTTCTTGATAATGAGATTCCCACTGAGAAGCTGGTGGATAAAGACAAAATTGTCACCATCATGGTGGAAAGCGGTAATGTTGCAAGATCTATCAAGATTTTGAGCAGTCTTGGTTTTCCGAAAGAAAAATACTCGTCGATCGGTGATATTTTTCCTAAAGATGGTTTGATTTCTTCCCCGACAGAAGAGCGGGCCCGTTATACCTATTCCATGTCACAGGAGCTTTCGTCAACACTGTCGATGATTGATGGTGTCGTGACTGCTCGTGTTCATGTGGTATTGCCCCAGGAGCAGGATAGCCTTACGGATGTCAACTATCCCTCATCAGCTTCAGTGTTTATCAAGTATACCCCTGAGCTGGAACTGGCGGGTCTGGTACCGAAAGTAAAAACTCTGGTGGCAAACAGTATTGAGGGGCTTTCCCTGGAGAAGATCGCTGTTTCCCTGTTCCCGGCAACCCGCCTGAACTCTGGCAACTTTGACAGCCCATCAACAGAAACGGTGCTGTTTGTCGATGTTAATCCCGGTTCAGCAGGGGTTATTCGCATCGTTGTCTATGCTTTGATTCTCATGCTGTTATTGGCACTGGGAGCCGGTGGCTATTTCTTCTGGATGATGGAACAGAAGAAAAAGTCGAAGAAAAAAAAGGGTGATCGTTAATAGCGGATGATTTGCTCAAGACCACAATTATTTGTGGGATGGTGCATGCACCGTTAAATAGTGACTCAGTGGAGTGTATGGGGTTGGAGTGAAATGACCAATGAACAGTAACAATGTTTTTCAGGAATATAATGGAACAAGCCTGTTCAATCATATGGTTGAGTTTAACTTCTTTCCTGTTCGTTATGTGCATGCAAGCTGGCTTAAATCGGATAAACATTTCAAATTGCTGAAATCACTTCAGACCAGTGAGCCTGCACAATTTAATCTGTCAAATTACCTGCTGAGCAAGTTCGGCATCGCCAAGCAGTTTGATTATGACTTTGATCGCCCGGATAAAAGGATAGTATTTGCCAGTGCCGAAGAAATTGAACAGTTGGCTTTTTACATCGGGCTGATTCTCAACGAAGGCACTGTCCGGTCAGTGATTCGTCGTGATGAGCGTAAGGCGCTGGAGAAATGCCTAGGAGAAGAGGCCTACCGCTTTACCGTGAGAAAAGCACAGTTTATCAGTCGGGCTTCAGAAAAAAATGGTCCCGGTGTGCTCATTGACTGGAAACACCTGGATCGATTTAAAGCATTTCTGGAACTGAATGGTCGACAGGTTATTGCCACGGCGTTTTCTGATTTGCCCGGAGCCTTTCGGCAACGATTGATATTAAAAATGCCCAGCAGCTGGAAAAAGACCTTGAGTTCACCAGGTGCCGGGGGACTGGACAAAGCCCAGTGTGTGAAGTTACTGGTAAAAACTCATAAAGAGGTGAATCGACAGTGGCGGCACCTGTTATCCTGAATAATGTCCAGCTGGAGCTGGATCCAACCTGCAAAGTGCTCAAGGCAGACGACTATGTTGTTTATCTTGAAGCTCAGGAAATTATTAAGGCAGCCCGAGAGCAGGCTGCCGGTATTACTGAGGAAGCCCGCCAGGCCTATGAGCAGGAAAAAAAACGCGGGTATCAGGAAGGTTTGGCGGAAAGTAAGGCTGAACAGACAGATCACATGTTGAAAGTGGTCAGCAGGACGATCAATTATCTTTCAGATATTGAAAATACCCTTGCGAATATCCTGCTTTCCGGGGTGAAAAAAATCATTGGTGAATTCGATCAGGAAGAGTTGGCCATAAGCCTGGTTAAAAATGCCCTGCAACATGTCAGAAATGAGAAACATGTCACCATCCGTGTGCCATCCGCTCAGTACAGTGCTGTTCAGGCGCGTCTGAATACCATTCTGGCGGAGTATAAAGGCGTTGGTTTTATTGATCTTGTGGCTGACCCCCGGCTCTCATCCGGTGATTGTATTATGGAGAGTGAAATCGGCGTTGTTGATGCCAGTGTTGATGTTCAGTTACGGGCATTACAGAAGCGGTTTGACAGTCTTCAATCATTAGCTGCGCGCAGTCGTGAGGCCGACATGGCTGACAAGGCTGAATAGAGAGTGCTCTGCAGATTGTCAGAGTACCCTGGCAGCTGTTGTTGGAAGAAGCCGCTGAGATAAGCAGTATTTACCTCCGTTTGAGGCTCGCCTTGTCCAGCTGGACATAATCAGGCGGGTATCTCTATTAAATTCCCCTATCTTTATCACTGAAATTTATATTCAGTAAAGGTACTTGCTTATGTCTGAATCCAGTCGTTCCACCGTAATTGGCAGTGCGTTAATTTTGTCAGGAACGGCCATCGGTGCGGGCATGCTTGCTTTGCCGCTGGTATCAGCCAGTACCGGGTTGATGCCGGTTATGATTATTTTTGCGGTGACAGCATTCTTTGCGGTTATCTCTGCCCTTTATGCCTTTGAGGCCAATGTCGCCATCAAACCTGGCTGTAATTTGTATACCATGGCCAGCAGAACATTAGGGCGGATGGGGAAGGTGCTCTCTGCCATTGCCCCTCTCGGGCTTTTTTATGCATTGATGTCCGCCTACTTCGCCGGGGGCGGGTCGTTACTGGCGCAGTACGCTCAATCAGTGGTTCCCGGAGCTTCCTCTCAACTGTGCGTGATATTCTTTGCCCTGATTGCCGGTGCCTTTGTTTATTACAGTACCCGGGCGGTGGATCTTGTTAACCGTATCTTTTTCACCCTGATGATCGTTACTTTTATTCTTGCCCTGATGTCACTGGCACCTTCGGTGCGTTATGAGAGCATGATACATACGGCGAGGGTTGAGTATTTATCGGTTCTGGCGGCACTGCCGGTGATATTTACTTCGTTCGGTTATCATGGTGGCATTCCCAGCATTATCATTTATCAAAAGAAGCAGCTGCAGCATATTCCCCTTATTTTTCTGTTAGCGACCCTGATCCCGCTGGTGGTTTATATCTTGTGGCTGGTGGCGGTGATGGGGGTATTGCCCGAAGGCTTATTACTGCAAATCAGTCAGTCAACCGGGGCAACGGCTTATTTAATCTCAGCATTAAGCAGTGATAAAGATGTACACACTATTCTGTACCTGTTTTCTGATCTGGCGCTATTGACATCCGTGTTGGGCGTTGCCCTTGGACTGTTTGATTATCTTGCCAACTTATTACAAAGGGCGGATACCCGCATCCATCGGCTTCAGACCGCCCTGGTGACCTTTATCCCACCGGTTATTATTGCCATTATGTTTCCGGATGGTTTTGTCGCCGCGCTGGGTTATGCGGCGGTTGCTCTGGCCATTCTGGCTATCCTTCTGCCTACGGCAATGGTCTATGTATTAAGAAAGCAACCGGCCTATGAAAACCCGTTTCGGGCACCCGGGGGAACGGTTTTGATGTCAACCTGTTTTGTATTTGGCTGTATCATCATTGTGTCTCAATTTATTTCGAGGCTATAGGCTTTTTTCGTAAGTTGATAATTAAAAGTGAACCTTTGTTAATTAAACAACAAATCTGCATATCTTAAAATTAAAGCGGTTGCTTATAGTGGTTGATCCTATTGATTTATATTGAAATTACGGTTTTTCCGAAATATTGATTTATTTTGTTTTATATCAATGGCTTTAATTTCAGGTTTATATAAACTTCAGTTCTAGATTTTTAACCCTTCTCTCATTATTCAATTTGGCCAGTTCGCTGGCTGTCTCTATTTGGGACTCTTCCCGGAGATGGTGGTGAACGGCGGTAGAGGTTTGCGTATGCAGGTCATAAAGGCTGATGTAGCCATTGTCGGTGCCGGAGGTGCCGGTCTTCGGGCTGCGATTGCCGTTGCCGAAAAAAATCCTGAGCTTAAAGTGGCATTGATTTCCAAAGTCTACCCTATGAGGAGTCATACGGTGGCTGCAGAAGGCGGTTCAGCCGGTGTCATTCAGGATCATGACTCTCTGGAAAACCACTTTGTTGACACGGTGGCCGGTGGTGACTGGCTCTGCGACCAGGATGTGGTGGATTACTTTGTGTCCCACGCCACTGAAGAGATGATCCGCCTGGAGCACTGGGGCTGCCCCTGGAACCGTAAGGACGACGGTGACGTAAACGTTCGTGCTTTTGGTGGTATGAAGATTGAGCGCACCTGGTTTGCTGCGGACAAATCTGGCTTCCACATGCTTCACACATTGTTCCAGACATCCACCAGGTACCCATCCATTGAACGATACGATGAGTATTTTGCCACTGACCTGATCATGGAAGATGGCCGTGCTCAGGGCGTTGTTGCCATTGAAGTGAAAACCGGCGAACCAAAAGTATTCCTGGCGAAGTCAGTGGTTCTGGCAACAGGCGGCTCTGGTCGTATTTTTCGTTTCAACACCAATGGTGCCATTGTGACCGGTGACGGCCATGCCATGGCCCTGCGTGCTGGCGCACCGCTGCGTGATATGGAGTTTGTTCAGTACCACCCAACCGGTCTGCCAGGCTCCGGTGTATTGATGACGGAAGGTTGCCGTGGTGAAGGCGGTATCCTGTTGAACAAGGATGGTTACCGTTACCTGCAGGATTATGGTCTGGGGCCAGAGACTCCGGTTGGTCAACCAAAAAACAAATACATGGAACTGGGCCCGCGTGACAAGCTTTCCCAGGCCTTCTGGCAGGAGCAGCGCAAGGGCCGCACCATTGAAACGCCACTGGGCGATGCGGTGCACCTGGACCTGCGTCACCTGGGCGAACAAAAGCTGATGGAGCGTCTGCCACTGATCTGTTCCCTGGCGAAAAACTACCTGGGAGTTGATCCGGTTCATCAGCCAATTCCGGTTCGTCCTGCGGTTCATTACACCATGGGTGGTGTCAGAGCGGACATCAACTGTGCCACCGATCTGGCCGGTCTGTTTGCTGCGGGTGAGTGTGCCAGCGTCGGTATGCACGGTGCCAACCGTCTAGGTTCCAACTCTCTTGCTGAGACTGTGGTCTTCGGTAAGGTTGCCGGTGAAAGTGCGGCCGATTTTGCCAGCCAGAACGTGATGTCTGATGAACGTAAATTGCTGGATCAGGCGAAAGCACACCTGGCGGCCATCGAAAGCCTGCGCAATGCCAATGGTACTGAAAAAGCATCGCATCTGCGTCACGAAATGGTGAAAACCATGGAAGACAACTTCGGTATTTACCGGGTGGGTGAAGAGATGCAGGCCGGTCTGGACAAGATCTCCGAACTGCGTGAGCGCTTTAAAAACGTCAAGGTGGAAGACAAGAGCAAGGTCTTCAATACCGAACTGATGCAGGCCTTTGAGCTGCAAAGCTCACTGATGGTTGCTGAGTGTATGGCTATTGGTGGTGTTGAACGTAAGGAGTCCCGTGGTGCGCACCAGCGTATTGATGGCTTTGAAGCCCGTGATGATGTCAACTTCCTGAAACACTCCGTCACTTTCTATAACGGTGATGCCAAGCCTCGTCTGGAATATGAAGACGTGAATGTAACCCGCTTCCAGCCAGAAGAGCGCGTTTATGGTGCCGCAGCCGAGAAGAACGCGGCTGAGAAAAACGGTGAAGGGAAGTAAGGAGACCCCATGAGTGATAAAACCATAACCATCGAGATTCTGCGTTATAACCCGGAAACCGATGACAAGCCGACATTTGGCACTTTCACTATTCCTTATGTGGAAGCCTGGTCCATGCTGGATGCCCTTGAGCATATCAAGGATGAACTGGATTCCAGCCTGGCTTACCGCTGGTCCTGCCGTATGGCGGTGTGTGGCAGCTGTGGCATGGTGATCAACGGTACACCAAAGCTCGGCTGCGAAACCTTCCTGCGGGATTACTATCCGAATCCCATTCGTGTTGAGCCACTGGCTAACTTCCCGATTGAAAAGGATCTGGTGATTGACTCTGAAGACTTCATCAAGAAACTGGAGTCAGTGAAACCGTACATCATCAATGCGATGGAGAAGCCGGTTGAAGAGGGTGTGAATAAGCAGACGCCTCAGCAGCTGGGCCTTTATAAGCAGTTCTCCATGTGCATTAACTGCATGCTCTGCTACTCCGCGTGTCCACAGATGGGCTTGAACCCACTGTTTACCGGTCCTGCGGTGATTGCCCTGGGGCACCGTTATAACCTGGACAGCCGTGATGATGGCTATGAACAGCGTACTGAAGTGATTCAGGGCAAGAATGGTGTCTGGTCCTGTACCTTTGTGGGTTACTGTTCTGAGGTTTGTCCAAAGAATGTTGACCCGGCTGCTGCTATCAACCAGAACAAACTGCAGGGTTCTCAGGATTGGGCGCTCTCTTTCCTGATGCCACGTAAAGGAGACAAGTGATGAGTCGTCGCCCCTATGTGCGTCCCATGAAGCGCACCTGGTATATGGATCATCCCTTCTACCGCCAGTACATGGTACGGGAATCCTCCTGTGTATTTGATGGTCTCTATGCCATCAACCTGTTTGTCGGTCTGATGCAGCTGGTCAAGGGTGAAGCAGCCTGGAATAGCTGGCTTGCCTTCCAGGCCAACCCGTTGATGATTCTGTTTACCGTGGTTACCCTGGGTCTGACTATTTACCATGCCGTCACCTATTTCGATATGACGCCCCGCGTTCTGCCACAGCAGATTCGTAAAATGATAAAAGACAGTGTCGTTAACAAATTGATGTACGTTGGCCTGGCGGTGGTTTCTGCCATCATTCTGGCTGCGGCCACCATGGGACTTTGATGGGGATAGGAGAGGGAACATGAGTAATAAACGCCATATTGAACCTCTGTTGTGGAGTCTGTTTGGGGCTGGTGGCACCACTATCGCCTTTTTCTTTCCGGCCATTATTTTTGTGGTTGGTCTGGGTGTGCCTCTGGAAATTATTCCGGCAGAAGCGCTCTCTTATGAGCGAATGTCTGCGTTCTTTCTGGAGAGCTGGATTGGCAAGCTGGTGCTGATGGTGGCTTTGGTGCCTTCTTACTGGGCCTGTATTCATCGTATTTACCACGGTGCTCACGATCTGGGTTTCCACCCGGGGGTTGGGGTAAAAGTGGCCTGTTATGGTGGTACGTTGATTCTCAGCCTGGCAACCATTGCTTTATTGCTGGTCTGATCAGGTTTTATAAGGGGGCTGAGTAAGCCCCTTTTTTTGGGCATAAAAAACTAGCCCGGTGAAGCTTTTTCAGAGCGTTGGCTTTTTTCCTGAAGATAATTTTGCTCGATTCGCCGTTGATTACGTGCCTGAGCTATTTTCTCCGCTAATACCGGGTCTTTTGTCAGTAATTCTTCCTGTTCAAACATCACTTGATTGATCTGCTCGTGAATTTTCTGGGTGATGCTATTGACCATTTGATTACGATTCACCGCGGTTAGTGAGTGTGTCTGGATAAAACTGTCCACCGCCATTCTGATCATGGAACCCAGCGGGCTGTCATGTTCATCGGACTTTTGCAGAATAAGATCGAGACTGCCCAGGTTTTCGAGTGTCATGATTTGAGTCCTCCGGTCAGGGCACCAGCGGCTCTAATTGTATAGAGGTCCGCAAAGTGAATGCCTATTTGCTGATGAATCTCTTTGGGCAGAGGACTGACTGTTTTTATTTCAGCCAGAACTTTATCCAGTTGATCCGTTGTTTTACAAGCAAGAATTGCGGGCAAAACACCACCCCATTGGCCCTGCTCTGTCAGTGCTTTGATCATTTCCAGATGATCCGGTGATAAAGACTCAACCTGACGTTGGCCAACGGCCAGATTGCTGGTTGCATTAGCGGTTCTGTCCGATTGGGGAGTTGCCCTGGTTTCACTGACCTCCCGTCCTCTATGACTGGCTTTGTTATTAGCAGGGGAGGGAGCCTCTTGTGCAGGTATATAAGACTTCTGGTTGTCGCCAGTTATTTTTGGAGGCATCTTTTCCATCCCCGGTTTGCCATCATAGAATGTTTTGTAAGTTTTTTGCCTTGTTTACGAGTAAGATAATTTATCGGCGGCTTCAGCTTTATTTCTACCGGAAGCTGCCAGTTTATCCGGGAGAGTCTGCATGCAGAAAATAGTGGTGGTGACCGGCGTTAGCCGGGGGCTGGGTCTGGAACTGTGCCGTCAATATCTTGCGCAGGGTGCCAAGGTTTATGGTTGTTGCCGTTCTCCGGAACAGTCGCAGAAACTGCTGGAGCTGAAACACAGTGCTGGCTACCAGTTTGAGCTGGTTCCCCTGGACATTACCCAGCCCGGAATGATCCATAACCTGCAGTATGTGATTGAAGAGCCCATTGATATCCTGATCAATAATGCCGGAATTTATGGCCCTTTCGGTCTGTCTTATGATGAGGTGACCGTTGATCCATGGATGGAGGTTTTGCGGGTTAATTCGGTGGCCCCGATGATGGTTACGCAGGCACTGGTGGAAAAAGTAGCCCAGAGTCATGAGAAAAAAATCATCATGATGTCCAGTAAAATGGGCAGTATGGGGGACAATCAGAAAGGCGGGAGTTATATCTATCGCTCTGCCAAAGCCGCATTGAATGCGGTGGCTAAAAGTCTGGCCATTGACCTTGCCGGAAAGGGTATCAGTGTCGGTGTCTTGCATCCGGGCTGGGTTCAGACGGATATGGGGGGCGCTAATGCTCCGATTGATACGGAAACATCAATCAGGGGCGTTCGCAAGGTTATTGATCAACTTTCTTTGAAAAACAGTGGCCAGTTCATCAATTATGATGGATCAGTGATTCCCTGGTAAGTTGATTAACCGGTGAAATTTGCATGCAATCTATTGTTCAATCGTTACACTTTTTTGCCCGTTTTGGCTTGAGCCTGACGGTTTTGTTTCTATTGGCTGCTATCCCCTCTGAAATCGCAGGCTTTTACCTTCAACAGTCTTTTGCTGGCAATAGCGAGATAAGTGGCGGGTTTGCAGATCTGTTTGCATCAGTATTGATAGAACCGCTGGCCACGGGGGCAGCGATTTTCTTTATTGAGAGTCGTGATCAGGGCGAGAAGCTAAGCCTTTACGACAGTTTAATAAAGTCGGCGGGTATCTATTTTCCGTTGGCGACCAGTTACCTGATCGTGTTTGTATTAGTCATGCTGGGGTTTAGCCTCTACCTGATACCGGGATTTTATCTGCTGTACAAATTGATGTTTGTGGAGTTTCGGGTTGCCCTTAAGGGTGAGCCTCCAGTGGAGGCTATTCAGGCAAGCTTTAATCAGACGAAGCAGCAGTGGTCCCTGTTATTATTGCCTTTTACTGTACTGCTGCTCACTCTGCTGTCCTCACAATCCCTTATTAGCTATCTATTGATGAGCCCTGAGAATGTACTGTGGTTACAGGTTATTGGTGGTGTTCTTGAAGCGCCCTTTATGGCGTTTGCCGTTGTGGTTGGCTTTCGACTGTTCAGCTTGACCAGTCTGCGGCCTTTATAGTTTGGGATATAGGGCTTCGATACTGTTAAACGTATCCTGCAGTTGAAGAAAAAGAGGGTCATAACGTTCCGGTTCCACTTGTTGCCCTGACTGCTCAAGGTCTCCGGCAAGTATTGCCAGTTGCTCCGCCCCGACGATTGCAGCACCACCTTTAATCCGGTGGGCAAAGTTGACAATAAGGGGCGTTTGCTGATTGTTGACCGCTGCTTTCAAATTCAGGATGTCTTCCCGGGTGCTCTGAAAAAATGTTGATAACAACTCTTCCAGCAGGACCTCATCACCGTCGGTGATTTGATGTAAATTTTCCAGATTGATCATAAAAACTTTCTGTACAAATTAAAGATAAATTAGTTTTTCGCCACTAAACGCCAGTGCTTTAGTCAGCAGCCTGCTTCATAACGGATGTCTTTACCGGTGTTGCGATAAACAGGCCTGAAAAGTTCTCACCTTTTCACTGCTTGCTTTAGTCATCCGTGGCAGCGTTACAAACGTCTTTTGAATCGCTCAAGAACAGCCTGGATAGCTCGGTCAAACACGGGGTTCTCTTCCATAATACAGACGGAACCGTCTTTAATTTCCTGTTTGAGTTCGCTTCCAGAGCGCTCCGCAACACGCATCCCCGAGCTGTTGACAAAAATATATCGATGATGGTCTTTACTGAGCCTGGCAAGTTTGCAGCGGAGGCGGTGTGAGTCACCTTCGCCAATAAACTCAACCCACTGGCCCGGGAGAAGTCCATCAATAATGACCGGTGTAAATGAGGGGGGAGGCTCCTGAGTATCAGCCACTTCGATCGGTTCATCCGGAAGCAGCTCAAGCTCTTGAGGGGGGGCGGTTGCCTCTGGGGCGGGTTCAGACTGGAGCGAATCTTCCAGACTGAGCCCGGACTGTTCGCAGGAAAGAATTATCTCCTCTGAGTCTTCTTCCGTGAGACTTTCTGTCTTAAAATCAACGACATGGCTATCGCCGAAGTCTCTTGCCTGAACCTCTTCCGGTTGTTCGTTGAGTGCAGCAGGATGACTTTCCGAACTCTCAGGCTCTGGTTTAAGAATGATATCCAGATGGATTTGAAAATCATCAAGACAATCCTGAAATACATCCGGGTTTTCACTGTGTCCTGAGATAATGGTACGCACAGTATGCTCGATCAGTGGCAAAACATGCTTGCTCAGTTGAGAATCCCGGCAATAAAGCATTCCTGCAGACGTTAAGTCATTTAATAAGAGACGGGCCGGGTGCTTTTTATCGGTTAAAAAAGCATCGTTCAGAATCGCCTGTTTTAAAATCGGGATTTGCAATAGGGCTATGGTTTTTTTTACGTCATCAGGCAGGTTGTGATCATCCAGAATGTACTCAAACAACCAGCCGACCATATTGATAAGGTCTTCATGATGGCGTGAGAGTTTTGAATTAACGCCTTGTATTTCCAGGGCATTTACGACCGAGTTTTGCAGGTTTCTTATTGACACGTGCTGCTCAAGAACATCCAGTTGCAGTGAGCTGAGGACATTGGCCAGATCAATAGTCTTGACCCTGTTAGCCTTGGCCTCAGGTATGAGTTCATCTTCCGCAAGCATGTCTTCCAGCCGGGATACCAGCTTCTCAGCAAAACTATCCAGAAACTGAGGGTTTCCCATATCTGAATAGTAACTCTGCTGAGGCGCTGGTTGTGTTTGATCTGTAGAGCGGGATGTAGATAGTGGATGATGGGTTGGGTCGGAGGCTGGGTTTGCTTCCAACCGCTCAACCGGAGATGAATGTTTGGGTCCCAGCCCTTTATGGGTCATTAACTGGTCGACTTTAAGCCAGAGCTCATCAGCCGCATTATTAAGGTGACTGGCAAACCAGCAGAATAATTGTTGTTCAATATCACGATCTGGATGGAGACTTTCCAGAGCCATGGCAAAACTTTCGCAGATACGCTCCGGGGTGGCAGGATAAGTACCGTCATGCCGTGGATAGGTGCTCTCAAGACTGCTTTTGATTCGGCAAATACGTTCAGAGTTGTTACTGCTCTCAAAATTATTGGTTGCAGAAAGCCAGAGGAGTTGATGGTCAAGTTCAGAATTGTCCAGTAATTCAAGAGTTAAGACACCTTCTTGTGGTGCAGGCTGTTCGCTGTCTGCGCTGGTCAAATGATCGAGGAAGCTTTTTTTAATGAAAGATTCAGATTTCTTCAAACGGTTTTTGATATCAATCCAGCGCATCATATCCTGATCATTTTTGATGGCCTCAAGATTGGTATTTAATTTAGTGAATAGAACAGGAAACAGCGTGTCGGACTCGGGGTAAATAATTTCTTGAACCAGTTGATTTAACTCAGAAAAAAAAACACTTTGCGGTGGCTTATTATCACCACCTGGGCTGAGCGGAAAAATGTTGGAAGGCTGAATTGACATGCTGGCCACATCCCTGTACTGCACAACGCCATCTGCCGGGTGTGGATTACCCGCAGAGACCACCCATATCGCTTAACTAACTATAATTATATTGAGAGCTTTTAATTATATTAAGTAGCTATTAATGGAGCGTTTTAACTACCTTTGGCCCAAAAAAGACAAAGGGGCAGAGTGTTATCCCTGTCTGAGTTCTTTGGCTATTTCCCTGGCTTTATCAAGGGCTTTGTTGAAGCCGTTTTTAAACAGATTTTCACGAATCTGTCGCTGAAGTTCTTCCGGCGTAATCTCTCCATCTTCCACAGCTGTTTCAGCAAGCTTATTGTCCTCCTTGTTTTTTACCAGGTTTGAAAACTCCTGTGACTGCATCGGATCAATACGATCTACCGGTTTGACATTACCTACCTGGCCCGAGTTATCAGAGGGTAGGTTTTCGATATCCTTATTGGTAATAAGTGACATGGTCTGGCTCTCCGTTGCCCAGTGCAAGCTGGCTGCTGATCATTGATGAGAATATCGCCATATCTGGCGGCATTGTCCGCTAATGCTTTAGTCCTTATAAAGTTCAGTTTAGATTATGAATAGAGATTATAAAAAGACGAAAGGCCCGGTTTTTTGTTTGATAATGCCTCCTGACTTAATGAGCTGACAGCTGGTCTGAAGATCGTAAAGCCACCTGTATCACCGCCGACAACTGAAACTAGTACAGCCGGGAGAATACTATGAGCGGTGAGCATTTTACGTTAACGATCAGTCAAAGCACGTCTGACGCCGGCGATTTTGCCATACATATGAAAGAACCTGATAAACCTGAGCAGTTGTTAGTTCATTTAAGATTTATGCCATTGGCTATGTTTGATGAGGCTTATCTGGATGACCTTGTCGGTGTGATGGCAAGGAAGCTGGCAAAAAGAATAATTGAATGGCGTGTAGCTCCCGATGACCCTGATGCAATGGATGCCTGTCAAAATGAGGCTCGTGCCGTCGTTCAGGAAGCTTTGGAAAAAATGAAAAAAAATTCAGGCTAAGCATTGGCCATTAAGTCATGCGTTAAACTCCCTATAGGCTAAACAGGGGGCTGTCGGTATTTTGTAGCGTTTTTGATAACGAAATAACTCGCTATGGACATGACCCGCTTCGTGAATACTTTTGGCCGTTACCTTCGGCAGAAGTACGGAGAAAAAGTACACAAAGTTTCGGTGAATGCGTCGTTTACCTGCCCAAACCGTGATGGTACTAAAGGTATTGGTGGTTGTACGTTTTGTAATAACGCGTCCTTCAGTCCTGGCAGCACTAAAGCGGGAGAAATTTCTGAGCAGATCCGACAGGCTCAGGAAAAGGTGAGTGCCCGAACGGGTGCCAGAAAGTTTATCGCTTATTTTCAGTCCTACAGTAACACCTACGGTGCTCCGGAAGATCTCAGGCGCTATTATGATGAGGCTCTGGCTCAGCCCGGTGTGATAGGACTTGCCGTGGGAACCCGGCCTGACTGTGTACCGGATCCGGTTTTACAACTGTTGTCGGATTATCAGGCGCAGGGGTATGAGGTCTGGCTGGAACTGGGCCTTCAATCCAGCTTTGATCCTACGCTTGAAGTTATTAACCGTGGCCATAACTTTAGCGATTATGAAGATGCAGTGACCCGAGCCAAACGCTATGGTCTGAAGTTGTGTACTCATCTGATAGTTGGCCTTCCGGGGGAAGAACCTGAAGACAGTCTGGTCAGTTTTGACCGGGTTATTGCTTTAGGTGTTGATGCCATCAAGATTCACCCACTCCACATCGTTAAAGGCACTCAACTGGCCCGACAATGGCGTAAAGAGCTGGTCCGGGAATTATCCATGGAATCCTATACGGATGTGCTTACAAAGATGATACTTCGGGCTCCAGAGGGATTACTGTTCCATCGACTGACCGGTTCCGGGGAAAGGCAATACCTGCTTTCACCAGAATGGGCAATGTATAAGTGGGACGTACTTGCCATGCTGTATAAAAAGTTAGAAGCAAATTTGTCAGTCATCCAATTGAGTCGGTGAATCAGCGCAGTTAGTTGGTAAACGGCGGCAAATAATCAACTACGCCACAGATAAGCGATTAGCAGGATTGTTCTGGTTGTGATAGCTGATTAAAACATTTGTCCAACTCTGTTACTCTGTCAGCCTAAGCCTGGCTCATTTTATGGGTTGGTTCCCGCTAAGGAGGGAGCTGCCCCTTCATTCGTTCTCTGGCTCCCTGAAAACACTGTGATAGTTGACTGCAGTGCTTGCCAGTTCTTTGCCACGAGTCAGTGGTTTCATAGCCAGCTCCTGACCACGCACCCTATCTACCTGCTTTGCTTTCTTTATAAGCCCAGGCCATAAGCACAGCAAGATTGACGTCATGAGAGCAAAGTATGATTTTAGTCAGGGTGAAAAAACCTTACGCCAAGCAGCGGAAAAAAGCAGATGACCATTCTCATCGATGAGGATGAGATTGATCATTTTAATGCTATTAATGCTATGAGGGTTTATGTTTAAATAATTTTTCTAACAGTTGGGTAGTGAGCGGCTCATTTACCACTGTGCAGATTCCAAAATTATTTTTTCCCATAGCATTAAAATCTACAGCACTGACACGATTGCCTAGATGACTTGCTTTGGTGAAATCAATTATTCTTTGCATGAGTATTTTGGCTTGATTAAAATCTTGGACCTGAATGAGCAGCTTTTGATTACTTTGGTAGTAATAGGCTTCAAGAATGTTCAATTTATTATCGTCGTTCAGTATCATTTGTATTACTTTAGATATTAAAAAGTTCTGAACGAGATGTTTCGAATTGCCCTGAAATAATTTGTCAGAATTTTTTAAAGATTTATCTCCATTGTCATTTTTTGCAGGTCTGAAAAGTGAATCAGTATCCACAGTACTCACCTGATGAGTTTGCACAGATCTGGCGATCAGGGAGGGGGGCTGAACTTCTTTACTTTTTGCAGGGACAAGATAGCTTGCATCCTTGATTATCGATTCAAGCAACAGATGTTTACCATTATCGTCCTTAACAATAATCGCAATATAGCCGGGGCAGTCAAAATTGAATGGTTCCGGTGGCTCGAAATTACCCCCCCGGGATTTCCTGTTAACGGCTGTGGTTGAAACAACCTCGGCACCCTCTTCATCAATGATGGTATGAATTTTCTGACGCATGTCCAGATGATCATGCCTTGTTTTACCCAGTTTCGATAACATGTCTGCCGTTATTTTAATATCACTGAGCTTGCCAATTTCGTTAAGTAGTGATGTGTCAGTACTATCTATTTTTATTTTAGGCAGTTTTAAGGTGATTTTTTGCCCTTTCGCTTCCAGTGATTGGTCAATCAGTTGATGAAGTGTTTCAGTATCAAGATAACTAATGCCATCTGATGAACTTTTAATAGGTGATATTGCAACAAAATATAGCTTTTCAGTGTCGTGTTTAAATGGTTTTGCGATCGCCGCATAGTCCTTTGTAAAGGCGCATTTTAAATTCATGGGTTCAGATTCCATCATTTCGACTTCGGCTATCTTGCCATCTGCACACTGAAAGCCGGAGTGTGCAGTTTTAAATTTTTTAAAAGCATCAGCCCAAATCACGTTTAAACAAACAATATTACCCATAGATAGGTTGACATCATCCCGTTCCTCAGGGGTGAACAAGCTGGATATGCGACCGTTGGTTTTAGACTTGATGAATGTATTAGTCACATCGGCTACTTTGTCATGTGCCGTGGTTTCCAGTTTTATTGTGTTGTAGCATTTGTACAAAAGGTCAATCAGGTTACTATCCTGACAGTGATCCTCTGAAGCAAAATAGTTCACAATAAAACTCTGTGAGTTCTTTTCGACAGTGTAATTCAGGCAGAATTGACCCAGTTGTTTGTGGATTTCTTTTTCCAGTGCGGTTGTTAATCGAAGGGATTGGTTTGTCATGCCCAGAATTTTTTCCTTCACGCCAGCATCATCAATGGCGGCTAACAACATGCCCAGTGCTGAAGCCAGGCTTGCGGTGGATAACGCAGTGCTGCGTTTGCCAGCAGGATTTATTAGTGCAAAGGATAATTGCCGAATGCGGTTCTGAACAATAGTTTTAGCACAATCAACGAGGTGGTCAGGTTGAGTCTCGTTGATGTTAACTTCCGGGACTCGATAAGGATTAACGGGGGAAGCACCGGCTGAATTGATCATTTTAATATTTCCTTGTTTAAAATTTATTGCTTTGGACAGCTTTCCAGGGTTTAAGTTTCCGAAAACTGACCGCAGTTAATCATTTGCTTACATGTAAGTCACTAACAGGTTTGTTGATGATGCTAACCTTGAATTTGCTGGCAATAATTGTTGATGTTCTGTTGATTAGGACAAGTTGGTACTGTTGTTCAGGTAATATGTCTTGCACCTACGTGTGATAAAAAGCAAACAGTAAATCTATGAATGAGACTGAATCTCTTTTGGCAGAAAGATATTCATACGATTGTTTTAATTTCTTGATAATTAGCAGGTTAAGCATGTAAAAAACACAGTTACAATTGTATGCCTGATACAATTTAATAAGCAATGAATTTACTCTTTAATAGATAGGTTGCTTGAAAAAGCAGTATATTCTCTATTTCTTGCTGAGTGATATCCTCTAAAAATCCAAGGTTACAGGGCTATTAATTTCCCTGTTTCCATTACTGCTTTAGAATAGTTTGTGCTGGGTTAGTAAGAACTCTTAAGTTTTAAAGATGGTTTGGATTTTTCTTGTTATGAAATCATATGAATGTCTTTAATAAGAAATAAGAATAATAAAATCCTCCGGGTTTTGAAGGAAAAGTTATATTTGATATTATAATTCAACTGCAAATATGTTTGGGGCTTTCATCTTGATGTCCCCTTTACAAAATCAAGCCTGCTAAATGGATTAGATAAACTTAAACTTCAGCTTGGTTGGATAATCCTCGGCACATTAAGTCCTGTCAATGGGTTATGAGTATATCAATAAAGCCCATGGTACTTTTGCCGATGTTTTACCTGATAGCTGACTATCAGGATAATGATATGCATATAGACTTGGGTAATGGTTACTGCCTCAGAAGGTTCCTTTATGGTGATGCGATCTCTCTGGCCAAACATGGTAATAACGCTAAGATAGCCAAAAACCTTCGGGATACTTTTCCACACCCTTATACCATAGAGCATGCGAGAGCCTGGGTTCAGCATGTCAAGGAACATGAGACCAGGACCCGCTTTGCTATCGACTGTGGTGGTGAGGCTATTGGTGAGATTGGGTTTGTCGTTCAGCTGGATGTTCATCGTTTTGGCGCAGAGATTGGCTTTTGGGTGTCAGAGGATCACTGGGGCAAAGGCATTATGACCGAAGCACTCTCTTATGTGTGCCAGTATGCATTTGATGAGATGGGGCTGGTCCGTATTTTTGCTGATGTGCAGGCCGGGAATGATGGTTCTCGCCGTGTGTTGGAGAAGTGTGGCTTTGAGCTTGAAGGTGTGATGAAAAAGCATGTCTATAAAGAAGAGCAGTTTATTGACCAGCTGGTTTTTGCATTAGTTCGTTAATTGTTCTCTTCCCTACTTCTCATATTTTCGTACAACATAACTTCTATCCCTTTATGGGGTAGAAGTTTTTTTGTACGAAAGTAAGAGAGAAAATAATAAGAGCTGGTTTGATTAGTCTTGAAGATTTTTTGCAGAAAGCATACCTGCCAATTCTTACTGAACACTCCACTCATCATCCGTCCATAACGCCTGTTTTCTACCTCGAAGCAATGATTTAATCAATGCAATTCAAAGTAAATATCGGCTAATTAACTTTTGCGGTGGTGATAAGCAGCTGATTCATTTTAATAGGGATGTTGATTAAAGATGCGATTGCCACATCCGTCCTCATCTACTGGCTGATACGAACTGCCAGCAGATTGAAAAGCACATCCGCGGTACGGGTATGACCTCTTTTACAGGGAAATACGCCCCAGTGGTTGAACGGTAATCTCTTCCGTTAACTCCTGGTGTGAAAGCACTGCCAGGTCATACACTTCTAGCTCCAGAAGTTTTCGCACATAGCGGCGTATATCCATTGAAGTGATCAGGACGGGCTTATGTTCAAGATGACCTATTTTGCCAACAGAGTGCTTAACGTTTTCCACAAACTGGGCAGAGGTCGATGGGTCAAGTGCCAGGTAGCTACCTGCTGAAGTCTGGCGGATACCGGAGCGGATGGTATCTTCGACATCCTGGTCAAGCAGGTATACTGGCAGCATATTTTTGCCGTTAGAGTACTTGTAGCTGATGTAGCGCTTTAATGAAGAGCGAACATACTCGGTTAACTGAACAACCTCTTTCTCCTTGTGTCCCCAGACAACCAGGGATTGCAGAATGGAGCGGAGGTTCCTGATGGAAATATCTTCGGATACCAGGCGCTGGAATATCTCGGTGATCTTGTTAACGGGTAACAGCCTCTGGACTTCCTTAATCAGTTCTCCAAAACTGCTTTCCATTTTTTCCAGCAGGTAGCGTGTCTCCTGAATGCCCACAAAATCTTCAGCATATTTTTTCAGGACGTGCGCCAGGTGGTACGTCAGGATTTTTGAGGAGTCCATAAAGTTGACATTGTTGCGCTCAAGTTTGTCCTGCTGACCTTCAATGACCCAGAGAGAGTCGAGGCTGGGCAGAAACGGATCGCCAATTTCATAAGGGATCTTCAGCATGTCCAGATGTTCATTACTCTCTCTCACGAACAGAGAGCCTGGTTTGAAATAGCCCGATGCGACGGGAACTTCCTGCAGCAGTATGCTGTAGGTATTCTCATCCATGGCGTCATTAAACCGCAGGTGTATACCGGGAAAAGGAACCCCGAGATCCATGTACAGTGATTTCCGGACTTTAAGCAGCTCCTCATTCAGGGAGGATGTGTTCAGGCTTTTCTGTACAGAGGTAGGGACATCAATAATCAAGGGCAGAGTCTGGGTGAACTCTTCCTGCTGGTCCAATCTGGATTTGGCCTCACTGGGTGATTCTGTCGCTGCGGCCATGGCAGGAATGCCGCCATCTTCCTCAGCTGTCCGGGCTTTTTCCACTTTCCTCTTCAGAAAGTAGCCTCCGCCACCAATGGCTGCAGCAAGAGTCATGAAAGTCAGTGTCGGGAAGCCGGGGATCAGGGCAAAGCCGAGTAACAGTGCTCCACCAACCATAAGGGCCTTTGGTTTATCGGTAAGCTGAGTGCCTATCTCATTACCAAGGTCCTTGGCATCTTCGTTGGATACACGGGTGACTATAATACCGGCGGTAATGGATATCAGCAGGGCCGGTATCTGGGAGATAAGTCCATCCCCTACGGTTAAGATGGCGTAGAGCTGGAGAGCTTCACCGCCACTCATACCATTACCGGTACCGATAGCGACACCAGCGGTAATGTTGACAAAGATGATGATCAAACCGGCAATGGCATCACCTTTTACGAACTTCATGGCTCCATCCATCGAACCAAATAGCTGGCTTTCTTTGGTCACCAGTTCACGACGACGCTGGGCTTCTTCCATTTCGATGGCCCCGGCCCGAAGGTCAGCATCGATACTCATCTGCTTGCCAGGCATACCATCCAGAGAGAAACGGGCGCTGACTTCTGCTACACGTTCAGAACCCTTGGTGATGACCAGAAATTGGACAATGGTGATGATAAGGAAGATAACGACACCAACGACCAGATTACCCCCTACCACAAAGTTACCGAAGGTATATACAATCTCACCGGCATCTGCCTGAAGAAGGATCAGACGGGTAGTGGTAATGGACAGAGCCAGACGGAAGAGGGTCGTTATCAGCAGCACCCCCGGAAAAGATGAAAACTCCAGGGGAGACTTCAGGTAGATGGAGGTCATCAGAAGTATGGTGGAAATCCCCATGTTCAATGCAATAAGGAAGTCCACCAGGGGGGTTGGCATGGGCAGAATAATAAGCCCGATGATGGATACCAGCAGGCCTGCCAGTACCAGATCATTTCTGCCGCCAAAATTCAGCCCGGGTAACAGTTGTGCCATGAGAGGTGCGCCGCTGCTATGGGGCTGGCTATGGTCTTGAAGATCAGCGGCTCAGTGCAGCTTTTCTCTTCTTGAGCAGGGCTCGCCCCTTGATCCATTTAATAGCCCGAATATCACTACCGGGCTTTGCGTATTTTAGAAAATTATCGGCTGCGCGAATGGATTCTTCAGGTCGTTCTGCCTTTAAGTAGGCGTAGCTGAGCATGCGATAAATATCGGGGTTTTTCTTGTCTATTGACATCAGTGCTTCTAACAGAGCAATGGATTTTCTGGGCTGCTGGTATTCAAGATAGTAGGACGCCTGTGACAGCATCCAGGTTTTTAATGACTTATCCATTTCACTCATCCTTTAGCTGGCAATCAATACATTACGGCACATCATTAAATATTCACTGTCAGCTTTGGCTTTTTCGATTACTGACAAAGCTTCTTTTATTCTTTTGGCTTTACTGCTGTTATCAGGCAGTTGCTTTAAAAAGCCGGAAAAAGAGTCCATGGCATCCTGTGTGAAGCGGTAATGCTCCTCCGGGCTTGAAGATATATTCTGACCGGAAACCTCAGTAGCAAACTTAAATTCACGTCGCTCATAATTTTGGTCCATTTCCAGAGTCTTCCAAGTGTAATCAACAACATTTTTACCGGAGGTTCTGAAATTTGATTTTGATTTAGGATAGTCTGAGTGCACTAAAGCACTGTCGATCCGTGAAATACCTGAAATACCGTTACCGAAAGAAACTGGTGCTGCCATGGTAAAGTCCGCCTGATAATTTAATCCTTTCGTTCTATCGGCGGGTATACAAAGTGATAAATGGATTTTTCTCATGTTAATTATTTTTTTGACGAAATACTGGTGAATCCAGTTTGTTTTCCGATAAACTGGTGTGTAACGAACGATTATTGACACTCTCGACTTTACAAGGCATCTATTCATTAAGGGCTGTTGAATAAGCTGGAGCAGACATGAGCATGGAGGCACGCGTCTGATGGGCTTTATAAGAAATACCCTGATAATCCTGTCCCTTTTACTGGCGATTACCTTTCAGGCGCTGGCGAACTGGTCATCTGAAGAGCCGCAAACCAGAAAGCATTTAGTGCGTCCCAATGAGACTCTGGAAGTGATTGCCGGCAGTTACGGGTTTGAGGTAAATGAGCTTGCCCGCTATAACAAACTGAATACTACTCAGTCCTTACGGGTAGGACAGATTATCTATTTCCCATCCGACATCGTGTCGGAACGGCCTGACCGTCCTTCAGCCGAGCCGGGGAGAGCCTTGGACGCCAGAGTTTTTCCCGATTCAGCAGGGGATTCTGTTTCCTGGGGGAGGCCACTGGATGCCAGGGCGTTTCCCAAGCCAGATGGCTCACCTGTTGATGCCGAAAGAGCACGACTAATGCCATATATCAATGATGGGCAACTGTCCGGGAAAGAGGCTGGTATCTCCCAGTATGGTAGTCAAACTCATTATGCAGCCACATCTGACTTTGATTATAACTTTGCCCAGAAAGACGACCGTCAACAGGTAAATCAAGCTTCCACCAACCTCTACATGATGGGACACAATACACCATCCGGAAATGGTATGGTTCTTTCTGCAGAGGATGCCATCCAGGATGCGATTGATGATTTTGAAGGTACCATTGGTGATGACGAATCACCTGCCCTGGCAGCGTTTGGTGTACGTCCGTATGCGTATTTTGGCAATGGCGACAGCTTGAAGGAAGTATTGCAGAATTTTGCAGGTAGTTATTATATGCCATCCATCATAGCGGATACGGTGGTTGGGGAGGTTAATGGCAAGATTGGTCCTATGACCCCTGTTGATTTCCTGGATCATCTGGCCAATATCTATGGCTTTATCTGGTATTTTGATGGGCATACCTTGTTTGTTTATGATGGCAGCTCCTCCAGCCAGCAGATTATCAGCTTAAACTATTTGCCAATAAAGCAGTTGAAGAAAACCCTGAAAAAGATTGGTATTTGGGACGGTCGCTTTTTCTGGAAGGAACAGCCGAAAGAGGGGCTTGTCTTTATTTCCGGGCCTCCCCGTTATATTGAGCTGGTGTCTCAGACAGCACTGCTGCTGGATGCGAAAGAGGGGGAGCGTCAGAAGAGTAAACTGACGGTTCGCACTTTTCCGCTCAAATATGCCTGGGCAACCGATAAGTCATTCAGTTTCAGAGGTCAGCAGCTGACAGTCCCCGGAGTCGCCACGATTCTGACCAGAATTATTAAAGGAGGCGGTGTAGCCCAGGTGACCAAACAGGGATTGCCTAACCCATCCGTGACTCCGGCTGAAAGTGTCAGCAGATCCGGTGAACCCAGCATGAAAGATGGTTCTGAATCATCCGCAGGAGACCCGCTGAATGCCGGTGCGGAAGCCGATGAGGTCTATATCAATGCTGATCCGCGACTGAATGCGATTATTGTGCATGATCTTGAATCCAAGATGCCAATGTATGAAGAACTGGTGGCTTCTCTTGATAAACCGACATCGCAGATAGAGATCAGTGTTTCAATTATTGATATCAATACACAGGACCTGAGAGCGCTTGGCGTTGACTGGAATAATTCCGCCAGCTCAAATGATACCAAGATATCTTTTACTCCCTACCCAAATGCCCCGACGCCAAACTATACAACCATTGTCTCCAGTGCACTTGGCTCCTTTAATGCAAATTTACAGCTACTGGCTGATGAAGGGAGGGTCAAGATTGTATCAAGGCCGTCTATTCTGACACTCGATAACATAGAAGCCATTCTTGATAACAGCAGTACTTTCTATGTGTCAGTTGCCAGTAATGAAGACTCTGAACTATTTCCGGTGACATCAGGGACAGTTGTTCAGGTTACCCCAAGAATTGTTCGTGAAGAGCAGGGGCGACGTATCCATATGACCGTCAATATTCAGGATGGTTCAGGAAGCCAGGGCACAGAAGATATCGGGAGTAAACTACCGGAAGTGACTAACAGCTCAATTAATACTCAGGCTATCATCAGTGAACAGGAGAGCCTGTTAATCGGTGGCTTCTATAAAGAACAGGATGAAGCAAAGCTTACCAAAGTTCCGTTGCTGGGCGATATTCCGGTTCTTGGCCATTTGTTCCGTGCAGAGTCAAAGTCAAAGATTAAGCAGGTACGTTTATTCCTGATAACACCACGCATCATAGGTTCAACACAAACCTGATACCGGTTAAGGGAGATCATTTTCGTGATGGCTGAGCAGTTAGCAGACAATGATCTTCTATACCGTATTTTTTTCGCATAAAAGAACTTGCCATGTATTCTGTAAAAACGCTTTATCAGTGTCGCCGGATTGTTGCCATCGGTGGTGGGCATGGCCTTGGTCGGGTCATGGCAAGCTTGGGATTTCTCGGTGGGCACCTGTCAGGCGTTGTTGCAACTACGGATGATGGCGGGTCAACGGGGCGACTCAGGGATGGCAGTGGCTGTATTGCCTGGGGAGATCTCAGGAACTGCCTTAACCAGCTGTGTTCGGATACCCCAAACCTTGCACGGATTCTGTTTGAGTATCGCTTTAAAAATAGCGGTGATATCAGTGGGCATAATTTGGGTAATCTGATTTTACTGGCAATGGATCAAATGTGTGTTCGCCCATTGGATGCCATAAACCTGATTCGCCAGATGTTACAGGTCGGTGCAGAGTTGATACCCATGTCAGAAGAGCCTGCCCGCCTTGGTGCTATTGTGGATGGTCAGGAAGTGGTCGGTGAAACGACCATTGATGCTTTGGAGAAGTGCCCGGAGAAGTTGATGATTTTGCCTGCGATTCAGCCGACTGATGAAGCAGTCGCCAGAATAAAAGAGTCAGATATGATTATTTTAGGACCGGGCAGTTTCATGACCAGCATTTTACCGGCGATCTTGATGCCAGAGGTTGCCGAAAGTATTGGTAACAGCAAGGCCCTGAAAGTCTTTGTGGGTAACATTAATCAGGAAGTGTCGGCTGTCGGAAAAATGTCCATCAGGGATAAACTGTCATGGATGAGTGAAATGACGGGCGTATATCCAGACGTGCTATTGTGGCCTGCGGAGAATGAACCACCGGGAAACCTTCGATGTGATATACACACCATGCCATTGGCTGATACCCACCAGCCAGGCGTGCATAGCCGGGAGGCCTTAAGGCAAGGCCTGGATGAGATTGCCGGTGTTTTGTTTCAGCAGAGCTGATTGCCCCTCTACTGCCCTCTGCCGGTTACCATGACAAAAATGGTTTTGAACATGACGTAAATATCCATTTTCAGCCATTCCCATGGGCTGCTCAGAGCCAGGGCGTAGGCATGGTCATAGGCAACTTTATTTCTCACATCATTCAATGTTTCATCATAACCCATGTTGACCTGGGCAAGGCCGGTAATACCGGGAACAACATCAAACGTTCGTTCGCTGTAAAATGGAATGTTCGTTTCCAGTTTATTGTACATCCCTGGTCGCTCAGGTCTTGGACCAACAATGGCCATATCACCAATCAGTACATTCCAGAGTTGTGGCAGTTCATCAAGACGGGTTTTTCTCAGGAAGTTACCCACTTTGGTAATTCTCGGGTCATTTTTCTGAGCCCAGACAGGGCCTGTTCCTGACTCGGCATCATTCCGCATGGTTCTGAATTTTTTCATCATAAATAAGCGGATATAGTTTTCCTTTTGATAGCCAATACGCATCTGCTGATAAATAATGGGTCCGGGGCTATCAAGACGAATGGCCAGCGCGATAAAGGGAAACAGTGGCAGGGTGATTGCCAGCCCGGCCAAGGCGATAAGAATATCCATTAACCGTTTGCACATTGAGGCGAGAGGATGGACGTAGGTTGACTCTTTCATGGGTACACTCCTTAAGTACGTGTTTAAATCCTTATGTTTCAGTAGTTACTCTTTTCCATTGGCCTTTGGTTTGGCCTGAAAGATAGTTAATCAATCCGATAGCCATAGCCAGGTGCCCGGATACCAGATAAAAAAGTACTCTCAATTTCTTATGATCTGGTTGTGAACGACGGAAGATATAAAAGACAGTGATGCTGTAAATGCCCATCTGAATGGCCAGAATAATCTGAAAAACAGGGTAGGACAGAGACAGTAATGCTGAAGATGCCAGTACCATAAACAGGAACAGCGGCATGAATGGGCGCAGAAATTTACCAGAAAAAAAGTTGAAGGCGATTTTTCCAAACTTGGGATGTAACAAGCCAGCGTGACGAATGGCCTGTTGAATATTGCCGGCAGCAATTCGCTTTCTTCGTTGGAAATCCATCTCATTGCATGCCTGCTCGAGTTCTATGGCGATGATTCTCGGGTCATAAAGACATTGGTAGCCCTTCATGGTTATTTGTACCGGAAGGGTGAAATCATCATTGATCGTATCTGCGGGGATCAGGTCAAACAGCTCACGGCGAAAGGCATAAAATGCACCATGCACACCCAGGGTTGCACCCAGAGAGCTTTCTCTTGTTTTAATGCTTCGCTGATACTGCCAGTAAGCCTGCTCGCCAACGCTGAGTGATTGTAAAAAGTGGTAGCTACCACAAATTACCCCGGTGTTTTCATTGCTTAAGTGAGCCGCAACGATTAAAAGACTATCGTTTGATAACAGTGATGACACATCGGAGAGGGCAACTACGCTGCAACGGGAGAGGCTGATGGCTTCATTCAAAACAGCGACTTTTCCACCGTTTTCAGGCTTCTCTACTACCGATAAGTTCAGATGGTTGCATTCAGGCTCGGCCAGTGTCTCCCTTGCAAGCTGGGCTGTACCATCTGTACAGCCATCGCAAACCAGAATCACTTTCAGTTTATAGTCCGGGTAATCAAGGGCAGCGAGGTTTCTGAGTTTTTCCTGAATAGTGCCAGCTTCATTATAGGCGGGCATGATCAGACTGATGCTTGGCAGCATATGATCAAGAGGCGTAATGTGGTGGTGTCGTTGATAAAAGTTGGGCCGTGTGTTTTCCAGTCCCTGTGTCAGCCATTTCAGAGCGACGGGATAACCAACATGGTGATATACAACCACCATGCCTGCCATGAAGAAGATAATCAAGGCTAGCCACTCGATCATAGTGGCCTCCCGCAATACAGGTCATCGTATTGACTGATCATTCTCTCCAGGTTGCAATGGTTAACTACAAAGTTGCGTGCAGACGCCTGTTTTTCTTTATTGATGCCTGAACAGAGCTGTGTTTTAAGAGCGTTTTCCAATGCCTGCGCACTTCCAGCCTTGATCAGGATACCGCTCTGTGGATCAACCGCTTCACGACAGCCTCCCACATCGGTCAAGACTACAACTCTCTGGCAAGCCTGGGCTTCCAGCGGCGAGAGTGGGAGGCCTTCTTTTTTTGAGGCAAGACAGAAAATATCTATAGCGTGGTAGAAGCCGGGCATATCATCAATGACCCCCAGAAAGTGTACCCGTTGCTCAAGGTTAAGCCGCCTGGTTAGATCTTTGAGTTCATGTTCAAGTTCGCCTCCACCGGCAAGCGCAAGGTGTGCACTGTCGGGTAGTCTGGAAAAAGCATGGATCAAAAGGTCATGGTTTTTAACCTCGGTAAAACGTGCCGCACAACCAATAATGGCTGCATCCTGGGGGAGATTCAGTTTATTTCTGGCTGCGGTTTGGTTTGCTGGTTGGAATTTATCCGTATCAATTCCATTAAGAACCACGGATGGTGTAAAGAGTGGAATATGCTGTCGAATGCTGGCGGCAACCAGTTCTGCATCTGCGGCAACGGCGGGTTTTAGCAGGTGGAAGCAGGCAGCTACCAGCCAGCGTCGTTTTTGCTGGTTAAGATGCCAGGCGTCGTGCTCAGTATGTACATGGCCACATCTGGCCAGTTTGGCGGCGATGCCACCATAGATAAGGGGGCCTACGTGGTGGGTATGAACCACATCAACATTAAGTTGTCGTAAAAGTCGTGCGAGCCTGGTAACCGACGAGAGACTCAATCCGGGAGGTTTGGTCAGAAAATGAACTCTTTCCATGCCCTGAAGTCTTGGCCAATGCTCAATCGCTTCAGAGGGTGTTCCCTCGAGACTGATAATATGAACATGCTCCGGATTTCTGGCTTTTCGCTGTATGTCTAAAGCCATTGTCTCGATACCGCCAGGGGCAAGGTGCTGGACTATCTGTGCTACAACGGGAGATGCTGTCATGATGATACCTCCCCCTCATCGAACCAGTCTTTTTCCGGATCGTAAACCAGGATTGGGGCTTTGGGCATGGACGGTATCCTGGCCAGAACGGGGACACCCGCAATTCGTTCAATACTATCCTGAAGTCGTAAGGTGCTATCAGATATTTCTGAAATTGCTGCCAGACCTGTACCGATACCCAGACCGGCAAAGACGCCTGCCACAATAAATAATGAAGCAGGAAGGGCATTAGGGCTGCTGGGTGTGAAAGGTTCGTCGATGATTTTAACCTGTTCTGACTCTTGATAAGAACTCAGGTCTTCCGCCACTTTTGCCATGACATAACGATTCAGAAAATCATCATAAAGTTTTTGTTTAATACCAAAATCCCGTTGTAGTTCAACGAGAGTCCGCTCTACTTCAGCAAACTGCTGCACTTTATTCTGGAGCTCGTCGGTTTGATCTTTAATATTTTTTACTTCATTCTCCAGGCTGTTCACTTTGGCTTTAGCCTCCTGAACCGCCTGCAGCTGAGAGGCCAGTATGGTGGTCTGTCCTCCCTGAGGTCTATCCACTGAAACAGAGGGCGTTGATGACGCCAGGTTCCAGAGACGTTGAACATCTTCCGTTTTTAACTGACTGCTTTCAGCAATCATACGCTGGCGTTCAGCTTGCAACCTATCGAGCTCTCGTACCAGCGTCTGAACCTTGCTGTGCCTGTCTGTATAACGGGAGCGAAGCATACTCAGTTTGGTGCGGGTGTTAATAATTCGCTCTTCAAGTTTACCGATAACGGGGTTGGTTTGAGCCAGGTTACCATTGAACTCTTCCATTGCGGCTTTGGCACCCACCAGTTCTGTCTCTTTTTCCATTAACAGCTGGCGGAGCTCTGCCAATCTGGTTACGTTCGCTTTATGGAGTTCCGGAAGCTCCAATGCGAACCTTGCCTTGTAATCAGATAGTTCCAGCTCAGCTTCAGAAAGCTCCTTGTGTCGACTATCTACCTGCTCCTTGAGAAACTGGGTTGAGGCAACCTGCCATGATTTTTGTGGTGCCTGAACCAGAGTAAGGAAGTGTTGAGTAACTTTGGTCAGCAGCTCTTTAATATCGGTTTTGTTCTGACTTCTATAATAGATTTTGACCAGTTCACCGCCGAAGACGATAGATAGTGAACTTGATAGCTCATCAATGGCCTCATCTATTTGCTCCTCAGAGGATTTATAGTCGATAAACCCAATGGCTTTAGCTACGCCCTTTAATACTTTGCGGCTCTTAAGGAGTATTTGCAGCGCTAATTGCCGTTCTTCCAGGTTTGTGGATATGGTGAAGTCTTCCAGAATCGGGTTTAGCTCAGTGGTATTCTGGAGCAGTATGGTGGTGTGTGCTTCATAATATTTTGGGGCCATAAAACTGGCAATCAAACCAACCACCGGCATGATGAGAACAGGCACACAAATAGTGTAGCGACGGCGCCAGGCTGCGCTGAGAAGTCGAAAGAGGTTTCTCAGCATTTCACTGGACACCATTACCTCCGGAAATATCATTGCCCACCGCATGAATGGTGGCTGAATCAAGGTCCAGTTCAGGTTGGTAAACCAGCTCTATTTTTTCACCATATTGCACCAGTATATTTTTCAGACTCTGTAGCCTTGCCCAGGAGTCATTCAGTTTTTTGAAGGGCTGACCGGCAGAAGAGGGGGCTACAGAAATAGTGATGTTGAGATGCTGGCTTTCGGGTAAGGAATTAAAAAAAAGATCAATAACTTGTTTATGTTGATTATTAACCTCTAATTCCTTTTGAGTGAAATTGATAGACAATTGACGAGTATACCTGTTTTTGGAAATAGGTAATGTTTTTTTTGTTTCATTCATTTGCTCGATGACATCCGCAATCTGCTGTGTTGATCTTGCTTGCTCCTTATCCATCAGGGACTGAAAATTCAGTTGTGATTTGCAGCCGTAAAGGAGTGACATACTGAACAACAGCAGTATCGTAATGTTGCGGGATCCATATCGCTTAATCACCGTGACTTCCCTGTTATCAGCCTCATATTACTATTCAGCCAACTGGCTCAGTGGAAAATCGTCATTGATTGACAGTTTTTTGTCCTTACCTGAACAGTTGATTTTCCTGATTGGTAATAGTGTTAGCTTCTGTGACACTTTCTAATAATAAATACAAGTATTTATGCTTCTTTATTGTTAATTGTAGCTGCTGTTTTAGGAGAAAATTAATTAAATGAGCCGTGTGTGTTTAACTTGATAAGTGGTTAATCAGCGCTTCCAACTGCGTGGCTCTGTGCTGCCATGATTCGGTTGAGACCCTGTTCTGCCGACAGTCTTTCTCTTCCCTCCGTTCATTGGCCCTCAAAATAACTCTGGAAAATGGCTCTTTAGGTGACTGAATTGCCAGAAGATTCTCATATTCTCTAGCTGCAGGAAAAGAAGTGGCTGCAATTGGAGTACCCGATGCAAGATATTCTCTCAACTTCAGGGGATTACAGGCCGCTATCTGTTTGTTGTTACGAAAGGGCAGCATGGCTACATTCCAATGCTGAATATAGGAGGGCAGTTTATGATGGGGCCTGGCTCCCAGAAAGTGTACATTTGGCAGAGCCTGAAGTGATGAGACATCCGTTTTAATATCGCCAATAAAAACAAATTGCCAGCTGGGCAGGGCAATAGCGGATTGAACCAGTATATCCGTATCCAGCCAGGCAGAAATACTGCCGTAGAAACCGGCAATGGGGCCATTTTCCGGAAGATCATGGGGTCTGTCTGCCGGTGATGAAAACAGCGGGTAATCAACACCATGGGGCAGAACGATGGTGTTGGGATGAGTAAACTTCCTTGCCAGTGCTTTGCTGACGACAAGAATCAGGTCAACCTTTTCAGTCAGTTCCTGTTCTAATGGCTTGACCATTGTATGATCCACACCATCAAGGCCTTCAAAATCATCACCACAATAGTAGATAGAAGCCTGTTCATTCAAGCTACCCACCATATCGACGGCAGTGGGCAGTGAAAGCCAGAGAATAACCTTATCAAATCCTTCCAGCTCTATTGCTCTGCTAATGTCATTCAGTAAAAGTCGTTTGTTCAGTTGACGAACCCGTTTGAACCGGTGAAAAGGGAGAACTTTGGGATTGATGATAATGGGGGTTATTGGCTCTGAGGACGTTTGCGCAGGTTTATCGGTACGCTTAAGCATGGCCAGCATTTTTTGCAGGACTCTTTTTATATCCCTTATCGAAAACCGCGGCGACCTCATGCCAATGGAGTTTACCCAGATGACCCGATGTCTTTTCATTAAATGACTGATCAGGTGTTGGGTACTGGAGGGTAAGCCTCCCCAGTCTTCTCCAAATACAATGAGATCAGCCATTGCCACTCTCCGAAGGCAAATCCAGTGATTTGATGACCCTGGCGGGAATTCCCCCGGCAAGAACTCCGGAAGGCAAATCTTTGGTGACAATACTGCCAGCAGCAACAATCGTTCCCGCTCCGATGGTTACGCCACCCATAACAGTAACTCCAGCGGCCAGCCATGCATCATCTTCGATGATAATGCTGCCAATCTGATCATCCGTATCCGGTTCTCCCCGGGCTCTGGCTACCGGATCAACAGGATGACCGGGGTAACCAACCAGCCTGACTTTAACGGCTAACCGAACGTTATCACCAATCTCAATACGGTCGCCGACAAAAATTTCATTTTGCCAGCTAATGTCTACATTATTACCAACTTTCAATTCGGGACTCTTCAGAGAAGAGGCTCTCCCGCTGATGGTAGTATGGCCAGACAGTCGACATTGGTCACCCAAAGTAATCTTTAATGGCCCCAGTAGAAGAGGCATGCCATCGTAAAGATAGAGCTTTCCCGGGATATTGGCGAGCTGGGATTTCAACACCGGAGTCCAGTAGAAAATACGAGTCAAATTACTGAAAGTACCTGTAATTACTTTATGCAGGTGATACATTAATCCATGAATCGGTCTGATTACCGGTACTTCAAAATTTTGAATAGATTTTAATAGGGGAAAAAGAATCTTTCCTGCCATAGAGTCTCTTTTTTTTATTTTTGCCTTCAGGTTTTCTAGCATATGATAAGTCCCTGGCTTGTCTGATTCTGAGTTCTCATTAATTATTTGTCATGACCGGAGTATACTCAATCAATCTAGTAAGCAGCTCACCTTATATGGGATGAATACGCGGTAAAGGCAATTTTTTTTGTATCATTTTTTGCATCGTTGAAAGCTGACTCAGAATGATTTACCTGATAATAACGGCAAAAACTAACATTGAAACAGTCGTATGCCCTAAATTGTTTATGATTTACAGGGAAATAAAAATTGTGGTTTGCATAATGACCTTCATAAATTGTTTGGCAAAGCCAGTAGAGCCAAAAGATTGAACCAAAGGTAAAAGGTGATTAAATGTTTTAGAAAACTGTCAAATATTTAAAAGCCTCCCAGGCTGGACGCGGCTAAACATTTGTGACTAACAATTGTACCAATACAATGCCAGAATTTAAAAATATTGACTGTAAATTCAAGATACAAGATTTCATAGTTGGAAATTATTATTGACCCTGCTCACGGTGGAAATGGTTATCTGTATAATTGGCAATGGCAATACTTATTGCAGTGATGATATAGACCGGCCACAGAAAACCCTGGCTTAAGAAGGTCCCGGATACACAGAAGCCGACCAGCCCGGCGTAGGTTCCTGCTGCAATGGCTGAGATATGGGGGTCATACTCTGGTGTACCTTTACTTTGGTCCAGCCTTTTCAATGAGCCCATTATGGACATGAAAACGGTGAAAATCATAAAGCCGAACAGGCCAAAACCGACAAAACCAGACTCTGACATAACCTGAAACCAGGTGCTATGAGTAACATGAGCCTTACCCTCCGCCCGGCTATGGGTTGCATAATCCCAGTAATTATCCAGAAAGAGGTCGAGGCCAACGCCCGTCATCGGGTTTCTCAGGGCCATGTTAAAAGCCGCTTCCCAGGCATGGATGCGTCCCATGGCTGACTCATCAATGCCATCCTCAGCTGCCCCCCCGGATTTACGATCGCTGATGCCGGCAGCAGCCACCAGAATCATCAAAGCAAAACTGCCAATACTAATGAGCAGTAGTTTCGATTTGATGATTCTAAGACCAAAGATACCAAATACGGCAACAGTCGCCAGTAAACCTCCGCGGCTCTGTGTAGCAATGATTGATGAAACAAAGACAATAATACCGGTCAGGCCAAGGAGCGTTCTGAACTTGCCGGTACCTTTGGTGGAGGCGTATGCAACGGCATAGCTCATCGGAAAACTGAGAACCAGCGACAGGTCATTAGGATCCCCCAGGCTGGTACCCGGAATGGTGACACGGGTTTCCTCAACCATACCAATACCATTGGCATTGTTATACAGGGTGACAGCGCCAACTGCCAGACCGGAACATATGATCATAAAGTGCGCCAGTTTGAAGTGCCAGTGCTCGGTCATCATCCACGAGATGGCCAACACCATGATACCTATTTTCATATACACACTGGTAAAGGCACCGAAAGCTGCAGGGGGATAGCTGGAAAATGCAATACCAAGCACAACCCAACCGAAAAACCGGGCAAAAATGGTATGTTCATGTCGCCAGTAGACCTTAACCTTTTCGGTCAGAAAAATATGCCAGGCCAGAACAAAGTATGAGGCCAGCGCTGTTAATAGTGGAATCTTTATGGGGTCCAGCTGTGGAAATACTTCATGAAGTCTGAAAAAAGAGAAAAGAATGAAAATCAGGCAAACCACAAAGGGTTTGCGAAGGATAAACAGCAAACCCAATGGGATCACTGCCAGCGGTAGCAAGGCTATCGGGTGTGGGAATATCAGACTTGGCAGTGCAGCAAGTACGCAGTAGGCGGTGACGTTTACGGTCTGGTAGCGATTAATAAACAGCCGCTCAAGGTTGGGTAGCTGCATCTTTAACCACCCTAGTGCCTTAAGTAATTAATGGTGGTAAAAAGCTGGCGGCGAAAAAGTAGTAACTGTGTGGCGGAAAACAGCAGTACTCCAGCCAGAATCATCAGGAACATTTGAGCGGCCTCATGCACCTGACCGGTAAGTTGATCTCGAAGTAGCAGTAAACCCACCAGCATAATAATGGAGCTGCTGAGGCTCGGTAAAAGAGCGCTCAGTAACGATGATGGTTTCAGCTCAAATACTGGCAGAATGAGTTTCAGGTGGAAAGCGAAACTGATCAGGTTAATACCTAACCAGGCCCAGCATGCCCCGGCAACACCATATTGGATACCATAGAAAAAAGCAGGAAGAGTCAAGATAGTTAACAGCAGTGTTTTGCTGTTTTTGCCGGGTTCACCAATAGCGGTTATCCCGGTAGCCATCATTTCCGACAGCATCCGGAACGGGCTGGTCAGGCAGAGAATTTGAAATGGGACAATGGCGGCAGCCCATTTGTCAGAGAGTACCAGAGTGATCAGTTCAGGGGATATGGCACAGATACCGAGATACATGGGAAAAAGTACCAGACTGGCAAGTTGCACCGATTTATGAAGATACTGCCCTGCAACAGCACGTTCGTTCTGAAGTTTGGCAAAGGATGAAAGTCCCAGATGATTAAGAAGCTCGCCGATCTTTTCACTGGGAAGATTGGCCAGATTTATGGTTACAGAGAACACCCCTAGCTCGGCTTTGGTGAGCAGGCGGCCGATGCTGATGCTGCCAAAGATATTGATAAAAAAACGCAGTACATCATTAATGGTGGCTACGCCACTGAATCCTGCCATTTTAGAAAAACCCTTGAAGCTCAATGCGGGCCTGACCCAGCAAGGGGCAATAAAGTTATAGCCAACGGTCAGTGCCAGACGCATAAACAGATGTCCCAGAATCAGTGACCAAACGCCGAGACCCGAAGCAGCCATGGCGATGGTGACGATGCTAGTCATCAGGGTCGTATAAAACTGGACTTTTTCACGCTCTTTGAACAGCATCTTGCGGCTTGCCATGGCGTAAGGCAGGGTATGGAAGATCATAATAAGATGCTGGCAGGCTACTGCCTGGACAAGAATTGTCACTCTTGGTTCATCAAAGAAACTGGCAATAACTGGAGCGATTAAAAAGAAAATGCTGAAAAATACCAGACAGGAAACAATGTTAATCGTGAATGCCTGTCTGAGTCGCTTTGTGGTCAGCTCTTCTGCCTGAATGATCGCTTTGCCAATGCCAAAGTCTCCCATTAGTGCAAATATACCGATAAATGCCATGGTCATGGCCATAAGGCCATAATCTTCGGGTGTCAGTAGGCGGATCAGAATCAGTGTATTGAGCCAAGTGAAGATCTGTGCCACAAGGCGCAGCATAGCTCCAACTTTCAATCCTTTAATAACATTCTGGCTGAGTTCCATTTGGTTCATCCGACTGTGTGAGAGCGATTCTGTTTCTTATCTGCAAGGCCATGAACTGGTAACGCTTTGAGCGTATTTGGCCAATCGTAGCCTTTTGCCTGGACGGCTTGCTGGTAGACATCAAGAATCTTTGGCAGGATCGCCTGACTTGAATAGTTATTGATCACCGTCGCAATACAGGCTTCTCTGATTTGCCATTTCACGGCTTCTGGCAATGAGTCCCAGAACTGCAGTAAATTGCTCATTTCATTAAGGTCGCCAACCGGAGACGTCCAGCCATTGAAGCCCTGCACAATGAGGTCCGGTAGTCCTCCTAATGGGAAACTGAGGACAGGCACGCCATGGGCCATGGCTTCAAGTGCCACCATGGGTAGCCCTTCAAAACGGGATGTTATGCACAACAGGCCAATGTCACGCCAATGGGTTTCCATAGACTGAACCTGCCCCATAAACATGACGTTATTGACCTGCTGCTTATGCAGTATTTCTTCCATTGGGCCACTGCCGTAAAGCCGGAAGGGGAGGTGTGGCTGGTGCTTGGCCAGCTGCAGAAACAGGTCAGGACCTTTCTCGTGACTTAACCGGCCAACAAAGGCGATGGCTGTTCCCGAAGATGGGTGATGTTCCGGAACATCCACAAAGTTATCAATCCGATGGGGAGTACTGATCCACCTTCTGGCAATCTCGTCACTGACGGCAATATTTTGAGAAATGGGGCTGCTCAGCTGATCAAGCATTGAGTATAGCCGGACCATACCTTCACCCGGATCACCATTATGAAAGGTGGAAACAACAGGCGTTCTCGTTATTACTGCCGCCATGCGGCCAACAATACCGGCTTTGTACCCATGGGTGTGAAGTAACAGAGGCGATGTGTCTTTGAGCGCTGAGATCAGCCCGGTCAACTTGCCATTGAGATAGCGAAAACTGATGGCCGAGTCTGTTAAGGCCTGTTCAAGGGGATGTTCAGCCTGATATTTTTGGTAAAACCAGATTTCTGCAGGCCAGCCGCTGTTTTTCAGCGCTTTGCCAAGTTGGTAAACATGGGTTTCGATACCACCTGCCTGTCGGGAGTCCAGGAGTATGACAATGGGATGATCAGTCATTATTGTCTCCCTGAGCCTCATGATTTCCAGCCTTTTCCTGCGTATTACTCGACAAAACACGCTGACTTGATATGAGACTGATAAAGTCATGGGCGGATAGTGGTTTTCCGTAGTAATAGCCCTGTCCTTCCTGACAGCCTTTTTCAGCCAGATAGGTTGCCTGTTCGACAGTCTCTACACCCTCAGCCAGAACTTTCAGGCCGAAGCTCTTGCCAATCTGAACAATAGCTTCAACAATGCCACAGTTTTCCCGGTTATCAGGAAGATCTTCGACAAAGGACTTATCAATTTTGATTTTGTCGAATGGAAACTGTTTAAGGTAACCCAGAGAGGAATAACCCGTTCCAAAGTCATCAAGCGCCAGTGTTACCCCAATACTCTTCATATTCTGGAGCTGGGCTTTCGATGCTTCCAGATCATCAATAATGGAGGTTTCTGTCACCTCAAGCTCCAGGGTCTCAGGGGGAACCTGGTATTTATTCAGTAAGAAAGCGATTCGATCAGCTATATTCTGATCCTGCAGCTGAATGGTCGAGAGGTTGACTGCCATACGCAGGTTTTGATGACCGTCAAGATGCCACTTGTTTAACTGTTGGCAGGCATTTTCCAGAACCCAGTTACCAATAGGAATAATATCAAGACTGTGTTCTGCCATGGGAATGAACATATCTGGCGAGATCAACCCTTTCTCCGGGTGATTCCAGCGCAGCAAGGCCTCGGCACCCACCAGCTCGCCTTTTTGATAGTTAAACTGTGGCTGAAAGGCCAGGCTGAGTTCGCGCTTTTCAAGGGCCTGGCGGAGGTCCATCTCCAGCCGTTTGCGCTGGCGGATTTCGGTATCAATAGTAGCTACATAGAACTGGTAGCGATTGTGGCTTCTGGACTTGGCCATGATCATGGCAAATTCAGCCTGTTGCAGTAGGGTGTCGACATCCTCACCATCATCAGGAAAGAGCGTTATTCCCACAGTAGCACTGATGGTCAGCTGCTCACCGTTAATCTCGAAAGGTCTGTCAAGCTGCTTGATCAGAGACTGAGCCAGTTCAGCAGCCTCATAGGGTTGCTCGATCTTTGATTGAATAATGGCAAACTGATCTTCACCTAATCGGCCAATATAGGCTTTATTGCCAATACAGTTTCTAAGGCGATCCGAGACTTTTACCAGGATATGTTCGGCGGCATTGAAGTTGACCTGGGCATTTAATGATTTAAAGTCATCCAGTCCGAGGCAGAGAATGGCAATGTTCTCATGCTTCTTTGCGGCCTTTTGGATAAAGGTATTGATCTGTTTCTGTAGGGTGCGGCGATTTGGCAGTCTGGTCAGGTAGTCATATTGGGAGAGCCGCATGATACGGGCTTCTGCTTTTTGACGCAGACTTTGATGGTAGTTAATGGACGTTAACAGTTTATTGGCCGTTCTGACCCAGAGACCTAACTCATTATTTTCATTACCTTCAGGCACAGGCAGTTGCTGTTGTCCCGGTTCTTCAGGGTCAATACTTGATAAATGGCGAATCAAACGATTCATGGGGCGAGTCAGCAGCGTTGAACAGATCAGGTACATTAACAGAGCCATTGCTATGGCTCTGATTATTCCGGTGAATACCACAACGACAGATCTTTGAATAAACGCCTTACCTTCGTAGGCGGTATCAATGGATAGAATCAGCTCCCCAAAGTGCTCTTTCTCTGGTTCATTGCTATACAGTGGCTGGCGGTATATACGGATGGGGTCAAAAATATAGTCAGAGAGGAGGCGGTATCGGGAAGCAAAAATGGGTCTCTCCACCCTGGCCAGTTTTGACGTATCGTCCAGGAGTATTGCTGCCATCTGCACAGATTTCATTTCCAACAGACCATTCAGTACTTCCTGTCCCATATCGGTATCAAGACGATAAGCTGCCCTGCTGGCGGGATCATGAATCATTGCCAGCATTTCCCTGGCTTTTCGATCAATATCAGCGTTGGACAGGTGAGCATCCAGAAATACTTGCACAAGGCTTAATAAAACGCCTAATGTACAGGCACATAGAAGGACCGCCTTAAGCAGTTTGATGGATAAGTGTTCTGCAGAATGCATGCCCTTCTGGGTATCCATAAAAATAACTTTAATTATTAGCCATTGATTCAGAGTTATTTGGATACAGCTTCATATCTGAATGTATTAAGGCGTGTTGTCTGATTGGTGTTTTTACAGCCTTACTAAATTAACTATAGGGTTTGCTCAGATTTGTGTTTTATAAAAAAAAGAAATTTTAATTTGTTTTTAATTCCTAAGTCTGTTTTGTGATCTTTTACTCGTTTTTTTAAAATGACTTTTTCAGAATGCATCTCTAGTTCTTTTGTCTAATCTAATTAAATGTGTGTTGTTTAAAGTTATGTTTTACTTTAAACAGATAAATAATAAGAAGTATTGAAGTTGGGAGTAGCAGGTAATGGATTACGCGACTTATCAAGCCAGTAGCTGTGATATTATTGAATTACATAATAAATTCAATGCAGAGACAGTGAATGAGGTTAGGGGTCATTTTGATCATTTAATTAAAGAGTGTGCAGGAGATGTCCTTGTTGATATGAGTTCTGTTAATGAGCTTGATTCTTCAGGCATCGGTGCGCTGGTTTTTCTTTATAAGCGTCTAAAGACCGAGAGTAGAAATCTTGGATTGCTTGGTGTTAATGGAAAGCCTGACGAGTTATTGACAATGCTCAGGATTAACCAGACGATCAAGCAATATGAGAGTATCGAAGAGTATCTGTCAAAAAAATAAATTATTTTTATTTTTTTCTAACTTAATGCCGGGTGGAAAATCTACCAGGTATCTTTTTATTTGTCTTTTTTTTCCTTTACTTCCTTCATGTGTGATTCTATGGCCACTTCATGCTGACCGTGATTATAGCCTTTCAGTTGATGAAAAACGCAATGTCAGGGATATTGATCGATCTTATGTGATTAACTTATTAGAGATTAGCCAGGCCAGATACCTTGAGCTCAAAAAAGCGGGGGGTGAATATTGCCTTCCCGGGCAGATGAGCATAATTAATGATCTGCATCAGCTTGCTATTTATGAAATTGATGGTGATCTTCTCGGTGATGCCAGTAATCGATTAAGTGAATCATTTTCTACCCTGGAAAAGGTTCGTTTAATGATGGAAGCGATGGCTGAAGATGAAGGATGTCCTTTACAGTATGCTGCAGGGCAGGTTCAAAAGAGCCATAAACCATTACGAGCTGATGATTCTGTGCTGGGGTTTTCAGACTGGCCTAAACCCATAAACTTAAGGCTGTTTATGCGGGAGCCTCAATGACAACGCTTTATTACAAAGGTATATGCGGCAGGCTGTTGCAAACTCTGGCAATCCTCTTGTTGCTTGGCGTGTATTCTGGCGGAGTATCTGCAAATGCACCCATCGAAAAAGGTGGGGTGTTCATCATAAAGCTGAATGATGACGGTGGGACTCTTCCTCTGCTGCAGGTTGATGAGGCTATGGCAATCACTTTCCCTGATGGAATGATTCTCAATTTTATGGGAATGGATGAAGAGGCTGCTTCTGCTGAAATACACAGGGAAGCCCACGAATCTTACAATTTAGAGAGCATAAACTATATCGCCCCGACAGGTTTGATAAATATTGCCATCCTTGGTGATATCCAAAACCCCGGTAAGTACCCTTTTCCCAATGACTCATTGTTAACCAGCCTTAATTCATACCACTCTTTCTTTGATGATACTGATGTTGACGCAGACTTTACCCTGATAAGGAGCAGCCAACATATTAAAGTGTCGGCTGGAAAGTCTGCACAATGGCAGCTGGAAGCCGATGATGCTGTTCTGATTTCTTTACGGGAGAAAGTCCGTGAGAAAACAGTTGATCCGCAGAATCAGCAGGGCAGTGATCAAGAGATTTCACCACAATCTGATTTGGAAAATAATCAAAGCGCTGGCATAGAAGCCCCCGCTTCGGTTACACCGGTAAACGAAGAAGAGAGTATTCCAGAGGCGACTGAACCAGAATTGGCTGACCCGGGAGTACCTGATCCGGAAGTAGCTGACGCATCAGACGTTGAGGTTGATATGTCGGCAGTCCGGAAGAAGGATCCTGTGCATTATCAATTGCAGTCAGGGGATATTCTGGTCATTGGGCTGCCGGGAGAAGAGGGGTTCAATACGAACTTTCTTATTGGCAGGGATGGGACTATCCATCTTCCTGAAATAGGTCAGTTGAAAGTAGCTGGCCTTACATTAAGGGCAGCAGATAAAGCCATTTATACGGCGCTTTCCGATGTTTTTCTTGGCCTTGATAAACTGACCATCCATTTGAGGGAAAAACGGTTATTGATCAATGTGCTGGGCTTTGTCAACGAGCCTGGCGAAGTAGAACTGCCCAGTACCGGTAATATTCAAATGGCGATTACGGAAGCTGGGGGCTTCGTTGATGGTGCCCAGCTGAATAAGCTGCAACTGAGAAGAGATGGTAAAAAGACTGTTTTTAACTTTAAACGTTACCTGGATACCGGTGATCCCAGTGTTCTTCCGGAGATAAAGTCTCTGGATGAAATTTTTGTGCCTACCTCGCCTGGCCTGAGCAGCGTCCATGGAGAGCCAAGAGTCGTAGATAATAAAGCGGTTGATTCTGTTTCTGACAGAACCGTGATCAAGGTATTTGGTGAAGTAATTAAGCCCGTAAGCTTTCCTTTCGAGGAAGGCATTAATGTTGTGGATGCCCTTTTGAAAGGTGGTGGGGTTACACGGTATGCCAATGTTGAGCAGATTCGGGTGCTTTCCGGTTTAGAGCCCAAGATGTTCAACCTGAAGCAGTTTCTTGAAAGTGGTAAAGATGAAGATCTGCCAATATTGGATCCGGGGGCAACCATCTTTGTTGCTCAGCAGGTTGATTCTGTCTCAGGTGGGGCACGTAAAGTTTATGTGATGGGACAAGTTCAGAATCCAGGAGCATTCGAAACCTCCGAAGGCGTTGGTTTTCTGGATGTTATTGCAAATTCAGGGGGACCTACCCAGTATGCCGATATTCGGTCGGTCAGGTTGCTTAAAAGTGATGGTACTGTAGTTCCTTTTAACTTTCAGGCTTTTACCGAAGGTCGAATTTCAGGTTTTCCTTCCATTGATTCGGGAGATGCGGTGTTTTTTCCTGAAAAAGGTCCCGAGAGTGATCAATCCTGGATCAAACTGAAAACCTCAGGCTCACTGAAAATTCTGGGGGCCATCAAAAAGCCGGGCCGTTATGAGTGGGCTCCATCGGTAGATTTTATGGATTATCTCAGTAATGCAGGAGGCCCTACGAATAATGCAGACCTTGCCCATGTGAAAATTATCAGACCAGGCCCCAATGACGAGCGGAATGTCATTGAGTTCAATATGCAGGAGTTTATAGAAATTGGTGGGGCGTGGTCGGATATGCCGGAACTGACCGGTGGTACGACGATAGTTATTCCTGAGCTGCCTGAAAATCCGACATCCAATAAATCAACCTGGCTCAAATTACCAAAAGAAAATGCTATCTATCTGATGGGGGCTGTTGCCAAGCCCGGGCGATTTGCTTTCAATGAGGAAATGGGTTTCCTGGATTTAATCTCTGCGGCTGAAGGGCCATCTGCAGAAGCTGACCTGTCCAAGATACGGGTGATTCATCGAAATAAAAGAGCCCCCAAGGTCAGTAAACTGGACCTGGTGCGATACTTTGAAACGGGCGATGATACTTTGCTGCCAGAAGTGAAGCCCGGCGATGCTATCTTTTTCCCATCCAGCGAACGGAGGTGGGTTGAGAAAGACCCTGAGGATACGGTCAGGATTATGGGGGCCGTGTATGTGGCAGGCCGCTATGACTTTACCAATAATATGACCATTCTGGATCTACTGGCAGAGGCGCAGGGGCCAAAGGAGACGGCTTATATTGAGAAAATACTCATTGTAAATAGCTCCTGTTGTGAAAACCGATCGACGACATTTGATCTGATGGATTTTATGAAAGATCCAGATCCTTCACGGTTACCGGTGTTGAGGGCTGGCGATACGGTTTTTGTGCCAGAGCTAACACAATCGTACTGGCATATCATCATGGAGCGGGTTGCTGATGCGGCCACTATTTTGACGGTAATTCAATTCCTCTGGAATTTGGGATGGATTACGCCATGATCAAGCTACCCATAAACTATCTGGAGATTGAAGAGGTATATGGCAACAGTATTGGTAAGGGGTTGCGTTCGGTCGCTATTACTTCCGCCAACCCGGAAGAAGGCTGCAGTACCCTGGCTTATGCTTTAAGTCAGCGTAGTGAAGTCGATGGTAAGCGAACGTTGCTGGTGGAAGTGAACATGCTGCACCCTGAACTGGGTGATATTTCCGGGCATATCCATACCGACTGGTTGCCAAATCCTCAGTCTGCTGATGGATGTATTATGCGTTCGAATGATGTGAACCTGGATATACTGCCAGCCCCTTGTGATACAGATGTGCTTGGATTCCGCAGTATTACCAATATGAGCAAGCTTATGGAGCATTGGCTGGAAAATTATGACGCGGTGATTTTTGATACCTCCCCGGTAAATGCCAGGAATCGTAATAATATTCCCGCAGAGTCCATTTGTGCCATGGTTGATGGGACAATAATGATCGTCATGGCTGGAGTGACCCGACAAACACAATTCAAAGCAGCACTGGACAGGCTGACCCAGCATGATGTGTCATTAGTTGGTGTTGTTTATAATGATTTTCTAAACCCTCGCCTGGCGGATGAAATTTGCCGGGAAACCCGTCGACTGGACAATTGGTTCCCTAATGCCATGCAGAAGGTCAGAAATTACGTTAAAAAATCTTCGTTCTTTAATATTGACCTTTAAGTAGCCAGAAATATGCGATTCCATATGGCCAGCTGCTTAGATGAAAACTGTATTGTTTGATCAGGTAGGGGGCGTAACACAATGAGGCAGCACTAAAGGAGATTGCTGAATACTTGTTTGATCAGGTAGGGGGCGTAACACCAATCTCAATGGTCGGGCCAAGGAATTTAGGGCCAGTATTGAGAAAATGTACCTCCAGCACAGCCAGCACTCTGGCAAGCATCTCTCTGGCTCTATTGCTGATATCAATGTCGTAGCCCTCGCCTGCATTAAAGGCAATGGCGTCAATATCATGATTCATGGCGATATACAGGGCCCGCTTATTGTGAGGAGCCTGGGAAATAATAGTAAAGCTATCCAAATCAAAAACATGATGTGCCCTGAGAACGGAATCAAGCGTTCTGAAACCGGCATAGTCCCGATATATTCGTTCTGCAGGGACGCCTTTCTTTAGCAGGTCCCGTCGGATGGTGCTTGGTTCATCGTAAAAACGGGTGCTGTTATCGCCGCTGATGAGAATGTAATCAATCTTACCCGCTTTGTAGAGTTGGAAGGCGGCTTCCAGCCGGAGCCGGTAGTGGTCATTAAATCCGCCGAGGCGAGAGTATTTGCTGGTACCCAGCAAAACACCAACCTGATTATAGGGGAGCTTGCTCAGGTTAGAGTAAAGGGCATCATTGGTGGCCCTGGCCACCATCAAATTGCAAAGTACAGTCAATGCCAGCAAGACAATGGTAGAGAGAATGGCCAGCCTGACAAAAATCAGTACATGGGGTATTCGGGCACCCATCGTAAACCTTCAACGCGAGTCACATCATTTCTGAGTAGATCACATTGCGTACATTCTATAAAGCCAGGGAATCAAAAAACTCTGTATTTTTAATCAGACATTCGTCTTAGCTCATCAATCATCAGCTTTGCTATGGTTTTGCTGGGAGCATCCGGTATGCCCAGGCTTTCAGCAACCGCCGGTGGTCTGAAGCCCCTGATGTGAGCGTAAATCATGACGGCCAAAGGGCCCGCACTTGATGCGCGAATGGCCAGCTGTTCGGTCAGCATCAGGTTCTGATAGTTTTCATCAGCCACATAGATGACCGGCTTGCCCCGATAGATGGCCTGCTGGGCGACGGATGATTTATGGACAATAACCGCAGAGGCAATGGTGCTCAGTGACGCGGTGGAATAAGTACCGTGGTGTAACAGATGGACATTGCCGTCCGATTGAGCCTCAATGATCCTGCGCTCAAGCTCACCATCAAACTTGGGGTGATATGAAACCAGAAAAAGAATGTTTGGCAGTTTCCTTGTTGCTTCAATAAAGGTTTGAAAAGCCTTGGGATAGCTGCTGCTGTAGTCACCGGCAAACAACACTACAGGCTGCGCCGGTTCTATATTGAGGGTGTCGCGTAATAGGAAAATATCGGTCTCATCATAGACTTTATCCCAGTCTTCCAGTGCGGGTTGTCCCGTAACGGTCACTGCCGCTCCCAGGGAGGCAGCGATGCTCTGAAAGCTAAGCGCGGTGGTTTTACTGGGGACATGGAACTCGTCCAGGTAGCTCAGCTCTTCTAAAAAAGGCTGTACATAGCTGATGGAATCAACTGGCTCAAAATTATCATAAAATGCGATGACCCTGGCACCTCTTCTCTCCCAGATATTGGCAATCTGAGCCTGAGCCCGACTTGCCATTCCGGTATAGACAATTTTGGTCGAGATGCTTTCGGCGAGGTTGTACACCAGCTTCTGGTTCAGCAGATGGTCGCGATTTTCATACAGCGCTTCGTTGTGGGTCAATCTATCGAATGGAATCAGAGCCGGGTCATTTTTGAAGACTTCAGCTGCGCGACCCATCGCCAATATCCGATAGGGAATATTGGCGTTTTTCAATTTTTCCTGAATACGCAGGAAAGCATTGCTTTCACCCTGATCATAGGCCACGAACAGAACCGCAGTTTTTATATACTCTGCATCGCTGCTGTAAGAAGTCGGTGCAAAGAAAAACCAGAGAATAGAGAAAATGATTGAGGCTGGCAGATATTTAAGCTTGTTGTTTTTCACGTGAGGCTACCCCGGAGAACTTCCGTAAAACTTTGTCTTCCTAAGAATCAAAGTAGGAGTCCCGCCGGGGAGTGTAAATCTGACTATTTCCGAATCAGATGAACGCCCATTTCAGCGTGATGAGTGTATGGGAACTGGTCAAAAAGGGCGATTTTTTCGATTCTATGGGTCTGGCAAATGGTTGACATATTTTTCCTGAGCGTTTCAGGATTGCAGGAAATGTACAGGATATTGTCGAAATTCTGCACCAGCTTTTCTGTTCCTTTATCAAGACCTGCGCGGGGTGGATCCACCAGAATGGTTGAGAAATCATAGCTGTCCAGGTCGATCTCGCTCAGGCGGCGAAATGCCCGTTCCCTGTTCATGGCCTGAGTCAACTCCTCACTGGACAGACGAGCGATTTCTACGTTCTCCACAGCGTTCAGCTTAAAGTTTTCCCGGGCTGAATGTACTGAGGTTTTGGCAATTTCAGTGGCCAGTACCCTGGTAAAATGTCTGGCAAGCACACAGGTGAAATTACCATTCCCGCAATAGAGCTCTAAAAGATCACTGCTACTAACGGATGTAATCGCTTGTGCGGCAACGCTGGCCCAGGCAAGCATATGCTCATTAACACTGGCATTAGGCTGGGTAAAGCTGTTTTCTACCTGGGTGTAATGGAATGGTTTGCCCGCCACGGTCAATGTTTCAGTGACATAGTCTTTATCCAGCACCAGTTTCTGCCTGCGGGCACGTCCAATAATGCCAATGCCAAACTGTTTCTGAAGTGTTGTCGCTTCCTGTTTCCACTGATCATCCAGCTGGCGGTGGTAGATCAGTGACACCAGGGCTTCATTTGTCTGGGTGGTGAGAAATTCAACCTGAAAAAGCCGTTTCTTCAGATGGCAGCTGGTGATGATAGCCTCCATCAAGGGCATCATTAACCGGTTGATGGTTTCGGAGCCACTGGGAAAGGAGGTGACTTCAAAGGGCTGCCTGGTTTGTGGGTCGAACATCCGGTAGTAGCAGTGATCGCCCTCATGCCAGACATGAAACTCTGCTCTCATCCGGTAATGGTCCGGTCTGGAGCGAAAAAGTTCCAATTCAGGAATATCAAACTCGGCAAACTCGCTGCAAATGCTGCTGGCCTTTTCTGCCAGTTGCTCTTCATACCTTTCGGGTTGGACTGTTGGTAGGGACATAGCGCTAGTGATCAAATAAAAACGGCCCATATTATGGGCCGTAATAGCATGGGCGTGAAGCGTGGTTTATGACTGGATACTTAATGGTAATGTTTACATCACGATCTTGGCCAGACACAGCACACCAACGATGTAGGAGGTAACCGGTACCTGACGATAGTTGCCGCTCAACAGCTTCAGAATGATGTAAGAGAGCATGCCGATAATAATGCCTTCGGCAATGCTGTAAGTCATTGGCATAAACAGCAGGGTCAGGAATGCCGGGATAGACTCACTGAAATCATCAAGATCGATATCCTTGATCGGCGACATCATAAACAGGCCAACCAGCACCAGTGCCGGAGTGGTTGCTGCACCGGGTACCATCAGGAACAGTGGCGACAGGAACAGGGCAACCAGGAACAGGCCTGCTACGACCAGGGCGGTCAGACCGGAGCGACCTCCGGCAGACACTCCGGTAGCGCTTTCCACGAAGGTGGTTACGGTGCTGGTACCGAGACATGCTCCAGCTGTCGTGGCCACCGCATCAGCAAACAAAGCCTGCTTACAGTTCGGTACTTCACCTTGTTCGTTCAGCATGTTGGCTTTAGTGGATACACCCACCAGGGTGCCTACTGTGTCGAACATATCAACAAAGAGAAAGGTAAACAGGACAATGGCCATGTCCGTAGTAAACACCTGGTCCCACTGAAACTGGAACAGAATGGGGGACAGATCTGGAGGTGTCAGGCCGTTGCTGAAGTCTGGCATGGAGGTGACGCCCAGGGGAAGGCCGATCAGAGTGGTGGCTACGATACCCATCAGCAATGCACCACGGACATTTTTAACCAGCAGGGTACCGGTAATCAGGATGCCGATCAACGCCAGCAGTGGCTTTGCATCAGTCAACGAGCCCACCGATACCAGCGTCGCCGGGTTTGCTTCGACAATACCGGCATTCTGAAGGCCGATAAAGGCAATGAACAAGCCGATACCGCAGGAAACCGCTTTTTTCAGGCTCAGGGGAACACTGTTCACAATGGCCTCACGGATATTGAAAGCGGTCAGAAGCAGGAAGAGGATGCCTTCGAGAAAAACCGCAGTCAGAGCCATTTGCCAGGAGTACCCCATGCCCAGCACGACACCGTAAGCAAAAAAGGCATTCAGGCCCATGCCCGGAGCCAGGGCAAAGGGCAGCTTTGCCCATACTGCCATGACCAGAGTACCGATAATCGCAGAGAGGGTGGTGGCGGTGAATACAGCACCAAAATCCATGCCGGCATCTTTAAGAATCAGGGGGTTGACCACGAGAATATAAGCCATGGTCATGAATGTGGTGAAGCCAGCAATTACCTCGGTTTTGACATTCGTGTCATGAGCTTTCAGGTCAAAATAATTCTCTAGAAAATCCCTGCCGGACATAAGTTACCTTCAGTGTTTACATCAGTATTGCATTCTTTTCATCAGAAAAGGCGTTCTAAATACTTGCCTGTTCGGACGTTTGGAAAAGCGGATCAGCTTATATTTTTTATTATTATTTATTAATAAGTATTTATTCTCTTTAGCAGTTAGTGATTTAAATGGAGTGGCTGGTCAATAAATGATCAGTTTATTGTTGTGAGCATGTTTTGCAGTCTGCGGGGTGTTTTCCTGCCGGGATTAACAGAGTTATCCACAGATGTTGTGGTTAACTTGATGCTGCGATCTATTGAGAGGGTGTGTGGCCAGGCATTGAATGCTGGATGTCTTTCCGAATCTGCTGCATTTTTAAGGCGATTTGATCACTGCGATGGCTGATCAGGATCATTCTCTGTTCAAATCGCTGCAGAACATGACAGGCTTCCCGGAGTTTGTGAGGAAGTGCTCGTTGGAGGCGTTCAAGAGAGAGATCGTTGGGCTTGTTCATAGCCCAAGTATAGATGTGAGATAGGGTGGCCGGCACGTTCAGGGGAAGAAAATGCCGGTATAGGGAATCAGGCAGCGGCAGCCACGCTTTGGCTATTCATGCCCATGGCTCTTGTGTTGAGTTCTGCCAGCAGTTGCTCAATTTGCTGGCGATCGGATGCCTGGCTATCCGACGTCCTCTGTGCCCTGGCTTTTCGGTGCCGCTCAATGGCCTCGCGGATGCGTTTTTCCCTTGGATCAAGCTCAATAATGATCTCTGGTTCAGCGGCTTTCACCGGCTCAGGCTGCGGCTCAACGATTTCGATATCAACTGGTGCGGGAGCGGCTGTTTTGCTGTTGAGGAGTTCAACCGCATTGCTGTCTCCGGACAGGACGGCGTTGGCTGCTGCCTGAATGGCTTCAAGCTGGGCGGAAATGTCGTCACTGAGACAGATGTTGTTCATTTGCACAACGGCATTCACCTGAGAGCCGTTTTCCGGTTTTGCCGCCAGCGTTTCTTTCCGGTTTTCTACTGTGTTTTCCTGCGTGGTAGAAATATCCAGTTTGATTTCTGGTGATCTGATGCGTTCAACAGAAACAGACGTCAGTGGTTTTTCAGCGCCGGGCTGTTGTGGTGCTGCGGTTTTCTCTTCAGTCTGCTTTTTCGGCTCTGGAGAAATCTCATCAAAGTCATCCATGTCGCCGTCGAACTCGTCAAAGATGCTGGCTAGCTCTTTTTCCAGATTAGACTTGCGGGTTCGTGTTTTCTTTTTAGGTTGAATCTTTACGGTGCTGGTTTTGTAGCCACGGAGGCTGCGAGCATCCAGCGTTTCAATGGCTTCCTGTTCAAGCACGTTCAGCTCATTGCGGTCTTCTACGAAATCCCACTCTTCAACGACAAAGCCGTCCCTACCGTGTACACGGATCTCCTGGTATAGCGGGTAGTCAAGATTTTGCTCGGCAGCAGCCACCATTTTTTCCCATTGGTCAATCAGGTCATTGCGGGTTGACCCAACATAGACTTGAGAGGTGGTTTTGTTGGTGACGGTGAAGATAATCAACGCTTAAGACCTTACTGTGACTGAAACAGGAGCGCGATTATACCTGTCAATCCATTGGTGTGCAGGGGGGGAAAGCTCGTATTTTTCTGCTTTTTTTACCAGTATCGGTTGTGGTTTTGGAAATGGTCAGTCCTAAAAAAACGTTTGGTTATTGGTTTGCTTGTCCTTATGGCGTATGGTGCGTGCGAAGTTCATTCAACATAACAGGCACAGGGTCCATTTGATCTTTTTTCATAAGGCTTGCTGTCTGGTCTGTTGTCATTTTTGGCAGCCTTGGCATAGAGATTCTCAAGCCTTTGTTATTTTTTGACAAAAAGCGGCATACCGTTTCCCCGGCAGCTTTGGCTACTGAATACTCAGCCATATCCAATGGCATATCATCAATCATTACGGTGGAAGGATAAAAAATGTGAGTAAGTCCCTTCGACAGCAGCGGGGTAACTGTTTCAACAAAACCCTTGACGTAGTAATCAGAAAAACACTGATGCTGTTCAGAAGAAAACTGCCCTGGTGAGGCCGCGATAAACGGGGTTGCAAAATAATAAAGATGGCTGGGATGCAGATCTGTATGATGTTCCAAAACTTCTTCCCAGTGCGGGGACAGGACGTTGAAATGGAAAGTGCTTGCGTTGCCGCCATTGCTGCGGATCTCGTTAACCAGTTGTTCTGCTTCATCGCTGCCACGGTAAAAACTGATGAAAACCTCGGCTCCACCAGCAGCCAGTAACTTTGCGACAATTTCCCCTAATCCCCTTGAACCGCCTATGATGATGGCTTTCTGGCCGATGAATTCGCCCTGTTTTACCCTGTCTTTGATCTGTTCACAGGAAGCCTGAACGACAGGAGGTGGGCGTAAAAATGCCCTGATAGTGCCGATGAATCCGGGGACTGTCAGGTCAATAGTGGCCATTGAGAAGCGCTCATCATACTCAGCAGTCTGGTAAGCAAATGTTGCTGGGTCTTTACCTTTATCAGAGGCATATAAAGAGAAAAAAGAGTAGAGAGAATTCAGCCCTGGGCAATACCCACCTACCAATCGGGTGCTGGCAAGCATGGCAGCAGCACAGACCGGGTCAAGATAAGCGGCAACATTTGGCAGTAATTGCGACAACTGGACATTGTCGTAAAACAGTTCCAGTTCGCCTTTTGCCTTTGCCACCTCTGCTGCAGTAAGTTCCCTGGGCGAGGCTTCAGGAGCTGAGCCGGACAAGCACTTTCTTTGTTGTTGATCCCAGTGTTCCCGGGAAATAGGCTTGCATTGCAGTTTGACTTTTGACAGCAGGTTTGATTGGGAGCTGATTTCGATCAGTTGGTGGCTGGATTTTTCACTGAATTTAACCAATACATCCTCACTCAGAATAACCGGCTTTTTGAAATCAGCCTCCAGTGAAAGGATCGTTGTTGGCTTCGGGTTGGCGGCAAGAAAGCAGTCAAGGGCCCAGAGCAGTGTATGAATGCCATGCACCAATGGCTCGCCAAACATATATCTTCGTGAGGCTATTTCATCAATATGAAGCGGATTGTAATCACCGGACAATTTTGCAAATGCCAGTTGATCACTCAGGGTAAATAGGCGAGTTATCATAGAATGATTCCAGGGCATCATCAGACAAAATGATTTATGTGCCCGATCAAAAAGTGCTGTTAAATAAAAGTTTCGACGTTCTTTGGCCTATATCATCGCCATGTAGCATCGATTCTTTAAATATAAGTCGGTTAAGTTTCTTTCGTATCTGGCGATCTTTACACGTATATTTTTTAAAGCTTTTTTAAAGCAATAGCTCTTAAAACAGAGAGGCGAAAGGAAGTGGTTTATGTCGGGATGGAAAAACAGTCTCTATAAATTGATAGTTAAATCCGGTTTGACTCATCTCAGCGCTTACCTTAACCGTCATAAGCTGGTGATCCTCTGCCTGCACTCCCTTTCACTGAAAGACGAACACTTATTCTGGCCGGGCGTCTTTATTTCACGGAATAGGCTGATCCCTATTCTGGAGTTTCTGAAACACTCACGATACAACGTCATAAGTCTTGAGGAGGCGCAGCGACATTTGCAGGGGGAAGTGACTTATGAATATCCAGTGGTCATTACCATTGATGATGGCTGGTGGGCAAGTGTCGCTGATTTACTGCCTGTTCTTGAGGACTACCAATTTCCTTCAACTACCTACGTCACCACCTATTACTGCGATCATCAAATAGCAGTAGTCAATGTACTGTTGCAATACTGGCTCTGGAAAAAGCCGGTGGATACCATAAATCTGTCTTTTAATGGCAAGGATTATCAGTTTACCGGCAGTAACAGCGAACTGGTTGAGAACATTGAATCCTGTATCCGTGAATTTGATGACCAGACAAAAATGGCGTTTCTGGCAGAAATTGCTGACTTTCTGGGTCAGGATAAGGACGATATCACTGATCGGCGTTTCCACAACGCCAGCTACGATGAGCTGGCCCGGATTGTGCGAAATCCACTGCATTCAATTCAATTACATACTCATAGCCACCGACTTCCGGAAGATACTGCAGGTATTCAGCGGGAAATAGAGATTAACCGGGAAAAACTGACGGCATCGCTGAATCCGCCCTATGGAGTGGATCATCTTTGCTACCCCAGTGGTATCTGGCGGCCAGGGCATATTCCTGAGCTGGAGTCGCTGGGGGTGCGCACTGCGACAACTCTGGATGAGGGGCTTAACCATCGTGGCGAGCATTTGCTGAAACTAAAAAGGAACCTGGTGATGGATAACCGGAGTCTTGACCAGCTTAAAGTAACCATGTCCGGTATTATGGATATGGCCCGACGTCTTAAACAAACATTATAATCCGCGCACGGGAAGGCAACATGGATGACAACACTGATCAGCGACTGTCGTATCCACTGGACTATCCATTTATTCAGCGTCACCAGAAGAAATTGCGTCGGGAGCTCAGGGCAGGATTATCCCAGCCGGCACTGCGGGTGGCTGTGCTGGGCGGTTCTACTACGCAGGAGGTCAGTTGCTATATTGAGCTGTTTCTTTTGCAGGCTGGCGTCAATGTGGAAATCTTTGAGTCGGATTACAACCGGTTCTACGAAAGTGCTTTATTTGACGATGGAGAGCTAAAAGCGTTTGATCCCCAGATTATTTACCTTCACACCAGCAACGTAAATATTACCGGGTGGCCAGCTGTTGCCAGTACACAAGAGTCCATTGATGCTTTTATCGAACAGTTTGTGCATCGTTTTCAGACTGTCTGGAGTTCACTGACAGAGAAATTTAATGCCTCGATTATTCAAAATAACTTTGAACTGCCGGGCACCCGGCCATTGGGTAACCAGGATGCCACACAGGCAGCGGGTCGGAGTTACATTACCCGGCAGATCAATCAGAGATTTGCCGAGCATGCGCAAAATACGTCGGGATTTATTCTTCATGACCTGAATTACCTGGCGGCCAGGTTTGGCCTTGACCGATGGTACGATCCGGCCCAATGGTATTCCTATAAATTTGCCATGAGCAGAGAGGCATTTATCGAAGTAGGCTACAGTGTTGCAGCTCAGATCAAGGCGACCGTTGGTCTGGTCAAAAAAGTGGTTATCTGTGATCTGGACAACACCCTGTGGGGTGGGGTTATTGGTGATGACGGTCTTGATGGTATACAGGTCGGTGCGGGCAATGCGACAGCGGAAGGGTTCAGTGATCTGCAAAGCTACCTTAAAGCGCTCAGGGAGCGTGGCATACTACTGGCTGTCTGCAGTAAGAATGAGCGACAAAATGCTGAGGATGGTTTTGCCCATCCGGACAGTGTTTTGAAACTTGATGATTTCAGTGCCTTTCAGGCTAACTGGGATCACAAACCCGGGAATATTGAGCAAATCGCCAGGGACCTGAATCTTGGCCTTGGTGCTATGGTGTTTCTGGATGACAACCCGGCTGAGCGGGCGATAGTGGCACAAAGCCTGCCAGCCGTATCGGTACCGGATATTGGCGCTGACAGCACCCGCTACATCCATTTCCTGGACAGGAGCGGGTTGTTTGAGCAACCATCATTAAGCCATGACGATTTTCAGCGAGCCAGCATGTATGCCCAGAACCGGCAGCGCGTCGAACTGGAGAACGCCTGCCAGAGCTATGATGATTACCTGAAATCATTACAAATGACAGCAACAATTGAGCCGGTAAATCCAATGGCATTGCCAAGGTCCGCCCAGCTGATCAACAAAACCAATCAGTTCAATCTCACCGGTTTGCGATTTACCGAACAGGAAGTAGCCGGTTTTATGGATTCTCCCGATTACCTGACACTTTATGGCCGACTCACGGATCGCTTTGGTGACAATGGCATCGTTTCCGTTATTATCGGCGAACGTCAGGGGGATGACCTGCATATCCGCTGCTGGGTAATGAGTTGTCGTGTGTTCAAACGAGAGATGGAGGCAGCGATGTTGTCAAAGCTGCTGCTACTGGCTAAAGACAATGGGATAAAAGATGTCATCGGTTACTATGTACCCAGAGAAAAAAATGGCCTGGTAAAGGACTTTTACCAGGACTCGGGTTTTCAACTTTTGCATTGCTCCGACGATAACAGTAGTCAATGGAAGTACAGCATCGGCAGCGAAGTGCCTGAACGTGATATTCCCATCACGATAAACCCGGCGACAGAATAAGATCGTAGAAGGAGCTTGTTGTGGCTATTTTGGCAACTATCAGTGAAATCATCCGTGATATTCTCGACGAAGAGAGCCTGGAGATAACGGAGCAAACACAGCGCAATGCCCTTGAAGGTTGGGATTCCATGGCTCAGATACAGATTATCTGCGCCATTGAAAAAGACCTTACGATAAAATTTACCATGGATGAACTGGAGCAGCTGAATCAAATGGACAGTGTGGGTGATATTGTTTCCCTGGTCTCCGGGAAAACCTCTGCCTAGGAGGCTGTCCGAGAATAGCGCCCGTAGCGAGGACGGCAGAAAATTGAGGATAAAAATTCGGTTTTGTGCGGTGAATAGCGGGGCTATTTGCCGAACAAAAGCGGATTTTTAGACCAATTTGCTGTCGCCGCAGTAGGGCAGTCTATTCTCGGACAGCCTCCTAGTTCAATCAAGAACCAATCAATAACCATCTCATATGGCGCTTGTGGAACTCCTTGAATCAATTAAAACGGGCCTTTACGGGCAATATGCCCAGGCTGCTGATCTTGAACACGTCGTGCAGGATTATGTGAGATTTGTCCGGCATGTGATGAAAGGACGTTCTTATAACGTATATCCGGCGGAAATAACGTTGTGGCTGGAAGAGGTTGAAACCCGATACGATATTCCTACCCTGAAGTTGTTGCGCAAGCTCACGCTGTTAGAACTGATGAAAATTAGTGTGGGAGTTGTACAGCAACATAGTATGGATAAACACCTCCCAAAATCTACGATAGAAGCCGTCAATAACTGGTTTCAGGATTTATGCAGCCGTATTCAGGAAGCTGGCGATCATGATTTTGTTGATAATGATCTTTTTCATAAAGACCTGGCCATTGCTGCGCTGAATATGTGGCCCAGCAACTTCATTTGTCATTATGAGCCTCGTCCGCTGCCGCGACGGTCTATTTTCTCCTGTGGCATCAGGCAGATAGTCTGCGCTGCGCAACTGCTTATCAGTCTGGGGAATAGCTCCAGGAATATGTATGAAGTTCATGTGGAAGACCGACGTCTGACGCCACATTTTCTGCAGGATGGCTGGAGAGACTTTTACTTGGAGCTTTCCGAACGAATAGAGCAGGAACCCCGGGTTGGTGGTATTTTCGGGAAAGCGTGGTTCTGGGATGCCAGCATGAAAGAACATTCACCCCGGATGAGCTATCTGCGGGACCTGCCGGAGGCTGGAGGGGCTCTGTTTTTCCCGGCCCGGGGCGTTCTTGACGGTGATCATATTGCCCTGGACAATCCCCGGCGTCGGCGGTTATACGACGCAGGGCAATACACGCCCACGGAAAGCATCATGATATGGACCAGAGAGAAACTTCTGGATTGGGCCCGTCGTGAACGGGCAAAAAATGAATGAACGTCGGTTTATCACCAGCCTAAAGTCGGTTGGATTTCTATGGCCATGACAATGGCATCTTCCCGGTGGTTTCCCATGGGGTAGTAGTTTTTTCTGATGCCGACCTCGCTAAAGCCTTCATCAAGATAAAGGTTGAAGGCTTTGATATTGGAGCGACGGACTTCAAGCAGTATGGTTTTGCAGTCAGACTGTCTTGCTTTCTGGAGCATATGTTGCAACAGCTGCCGACCGATACCTTGCCTTTGAAAAGATTTGTCCACCGTCAGAATCAAAATGCTGGCTTCACCGGCTACCGTCATCATGATGCAGTGTCCCACAATTCTGTCATCAAGCACTGCCAGTTCGCAGGTATAGCCGGAGGACAGGCTGTCGGAAAAGTGTGCTTTTCGCCAGGGGTGCTCTGCTGACTGTTGTTCCACGGCATTGACCTGTTCCAGGTCACTTTCCAGCATGGGGCGAAACGTGATTGAGGGTTGTGTCATGGTTGATGATTTATCTGAATCGTTTGCTCTTCAGGCATTGCCCTATGTGTCTGGTGTTTTGGTGAGTAGCGGAGCCAGATCCTGCCATGCTTCCCTTTTGAGTATGGACTGTTTCATCAGTTCATTCAGCCCATGGGTTACAGCAAACCACTGGCCTGTATGAGTGCCCGGCTGGATACCCCGTAGTTGCTCAAAATCTTTTTCCGGGTCCATAACAAACCTGGCCGCTGACTGGCCAAATAACAGAATCACCTTTCTGCGGGATAAGCCGTATTGGTTGCTCAGATAAGCACAGACGGCATCGGCAGCGGCGTAGTCATCCTGGCTTAGTTGGCTTAACAGGCCACGGCTTTCAGTCATTGGCCAGACAAATTCACGAACAGTCTGTGAGCCTTCCGGGTTGAGTTTGAGTGCTCTGAGAATGTCATCTAATAAGCGTTGATGGTAGCGGCTGAATTGGTTGAGCCCGGAGTGTGGCATTTCGGCAATCACAAGGCAGTCATCGCTGACGGGTTTTATCACCAGACGGAATTTGCTGACGGAGCCTGACAGCTGTTTTACGGGCTCTGGCGAAGGTTGATCTTCCTGTTTGATGTCCTCAACAGGTTTGGACGGGGTAATAAATTGGCCAAGGATATCCGCTGGCTTTGTCGGTGAGTATCCTGCCTGGGACTGCTCCCTGGCATTTTGCTGGTTCAACACTGAGCGGCTTTCAGCGCCAGAAACAGCCTGTGCTGACTCTGCTTCGGCAAGTGCCCGGGCGTCCTCTGCAATCCAGTCAAAGGGTCTGGCGGGTTGAGCATTGGTCAGTTGATATCTGGGAAACCAGGTCTGAATGCCCATGGCTCCTAAATAGTTTTGTCTGAGTTTTTCCCGGCGGGCAATCTGGATTTTTGCTGCAGAACTGTCGACAGCCTGATCACTGTTGGATGGTGAAGGGTGGTCAACGGTTTCGCCCTGCATGATGGTTCTCAATGGTTGCTGCTATTTACAGTTGCCTCCCGGAGTAAGAGCAGGAGGAAGATTAAAACGCCAATAGTATCACTGAAAGATCCTGTTGGCATTTCAATCAAACCAAATTGATTAAACCGTTCCCCCGGTTTGTGGATTGGCTTTGGCGATATCGGCTTCCAGCAGGTTGAGGGCATGGATGTAGGCTTTGGCGGAAGCAATGACGATATCGGTGTCAGCCCCGGAGCCATTGACAATCTGCCCGTTTTTCTCAAGTCGGACAGAGACTTTACCCTGGGAGTCAGTACCTGTTGTAATGGCGCTGACGTTATACAGTGCGAGCCTGGCCTGGGAGTTGGCCAGCTTTTCAATGGCTTTGAATATGGCGTCAACAGGACCATCGCCGCTGCTGGAAACCGCCTGTTGTTCTCCGTTGATTTCCAGGGTGAGTGTTGCTTCCGGTGTTTTGCCAATTTTTGAGCTGGCATTCAGATCGATCAGTTTATATTTCTCCACCAGCTCGCTGCTGCTACGGGCATCACTCACCAGTGCCTGAAGGTCATCGTCGTAGATTTCCGATTTTTTGTCCGCCAGAACCTTAAAGCGCTGGAACGCATCATTTAAGTCGTCCTGGCTGCTGAACGATATGCCCAGTTCTTCCATTCGGGTTTTGAAAGCGTTGCGGCCAGATAATTTGCCAAGTACCAACCGGTTAGTATTCCAGCCAACATCTTCGGCAGACATAATTTCATAGGTTTCCCGGTGCTTCAGTACACCGTCCTGATGGATGCCAGACTCGTGGGCAAAGGCGTTGGCTCCCACGATGGCTTTGTTGGGTTGAACCGGGAAGCCAGTGATGGAGGAAACCAGTCGTGAGGCCGGTACAATCTGAGTGGTGTTGATGCCAGTGGTTACCCCAAGACAATCAGACCGGGTTTTCAGGGCCATGACAATCTCTTCAAGTGAGGCATTGCCCGCTCTTTCCCCTAATCCATTGATGGTGCATTCAACCTGGCGTGCCCCGTTTACAACGGCAGACAGTGAGTTGGCTACAGCCAGGCCAAGGTCATTGTGGCAGTGAACGGAGAAGATAGCTTTATCAGCGTTTGGGATACGTTCCATCAGGGTTTTGATGGTTTCTCCAAACTGGTGTGGCAGGGCGTAGCCAACGGTATCCGGAATATTGATGGTTCTGGCACCGGCATCAATGGCCGCTTCAATAATACGGCACAAAAAATCTATTTCTGAGCGGCCGGCGTCTTCACAGGAAAACTCAACATCGTCAATGTGGTTTCTGGCCCGTTTGACGGCAAATACGGCCTGTTTGATCACATCGTCCGGGTTCATACACAATTTGTGCTGCATGTGGATGGGAGAGGTGGCAATAAAGGTATGAATCCGGCCCCGTCTGGCTGGTTCCAGGGCTTCGGCGGCCCGGTCAATATCTTTTTCCAGTGCCCTGGAGAGGCTGCATACCGTGCTTTCCGTGATATTGGCGGCAATGGCTTTGACGGCTTCAAAGTCACCCGGGCTGGCCATGGCGAAACCGGCTTCAATCACATCTACCCGCAGTTTTTCCAGGGTTCTGGCTATGCGTAATTTTTCATCACGGGTCATGGCTGCGCCGGGGCTTTGCTCTCCATCGCGCAGGGTGGTATCAAAAATCACAACTTGATTGTTGTTCATGGTGTATCCCTTGCCTTTGCTGTCCGAAAGGCTGGTCAATTTCTTATTGGCTATGCTGCTGTTACTTGTATTGTTTGCGCAGCAATCTTGTCTGGCAAGTCCGCTTTATTAAGTGGTCTTGCGGGTTGGCCATCAAGGCCGGGTATTTGGGGAGATAGTAATTAATATGCCCTAAGGCAGTAGTAGAAGTAGCAGGCGAGCAGGAGCAAAGAAAGTTTCAGGCAGGAGAAGAACTTCCTCTTGGTCAGAAGTCTTATTATTACTTTTTATATCAACGTACTGTCTTTGCCAGTTTATCACGCTATTCATTGCGCCCTTCTCTTGAGGGAAATACGTAGATCGGCCAGGTAGTTGTACTATAAAGGCAGAGTTTGCAGGATACAAGATGGATATGGGTTGGTGGGCATGTTCCATGCCCACTCATGTTTATCATCAATGAGTCAGAGGGTGTTCTGACCATTGCTTCAACAGGTCTATCCAGGCTGGATGATCATTCAGGCAGGGAATGAGTTCCAGTGATTCACCCCCGGCTTTAATAAACTCCTCTTTGGCCCCAATGCCGATTTCTTCCAGCGTCTCCAGACAGTCAGAAACAAAAGAGGGGCAGATAACCAGTACTTTTCTGGCTCCCTGATCCGCCAGTTGCTTGAGAACATCCAGAGTATTTGGCTCCAGCCACTTGGCTTTTCCCAGTCGGGACTGGAAGCCAACGCTGTATTTATCAATCGGGATGCCTGCTTTTTCAACAAAGGCCTCTGTTGTCTGGTATACCTGATGTCGATAGCAGGTTTTGTGGGCAATGGAGGTTTTCTGGCAGCAGCTTTTATCTTTCAGGCAGTGATTGCCGGTTGGGTCATCTTTTGTAATGTGGCGCTCTGGTACGCCATGGTAGCTGAATACCAGGTGGTCAAACTCTTTTTCCAGCCAGGGCTTTGCACTTTCGACCAGCGCCTCAATGTAGCCATCGTGATCATAGAACACCGGGTGGACGCGAAGTGGCAGGGTGATGCCCATTTCCTGCATCAGGCTTTTGGCCCGTTCAATCACGGTTTTTACCGATGACATGGCGTAGTGTGGGTAGAGTGGGAACAGCAGGATCTCTTCGATGCCCGGTTGCTTTGCCAGATTGCTCAGGGCCTTTGCCATATCCGGTTTGCCGTAGCGCATGGCCAGCTCAATCGGGATGCTGGTGCGTTCTCTGAGCTGCTCCGCGCACTTTTCGCTGTTGACAATAAGTGGTGAGCCCTGCTCAGTCCAGATTGCGCTGTAAGCTTCAGCGGATCTTGCCGGACGGGAAGGTAGGATAAAAAGGCTGAGGATAAGTCTGCGAATCACCCATGGCAGGTCAATCACATGCTTGTCCATTAAAAACTCATTGAGATAGTTTCGAACATCTTCAACAGATGTGCTGTCCGGTGACCCCAGATTAACCAGCAAAACGCCTCTGTTTTCCATGGGCTAAAGAGCTCTCTATGATTTGTCAGAAGTACCGCCAATTCCTTTTCATTGTTCAGGTTGGATCGTATGGGTGGAGTACTTCAGGATTGATTAATTGACAGCGAGTTTAACAGCTTTGCAGAGACTTTGGTGAGAATGGTGTCATTTACTTGTTGGTTGAGAGTTCCAGCCTCTGTTCAGAGGCCGGAAACAGGCTCAGGCCTGTTTGCGTCCGGCCCAGTATAGAGTGATAAAGCCAAAGACAGCGGAGAGTATGGAGCCAGCCAGTACGCCGATGCGATCTGATACCAGGTAGTTGGTATTCACGTTTTCAAAGGCCAGTGAGCCGATAAACAGACTCATGGTAAAACCAATACCGCAGAGTATAGAGAGGCCGTACATCTGGAGCCAGCTGGTTCCGGTGGGCAGTTTGGCCAGTCCGGATTTAACCGCCAGCCAGCAGAAGCTGAATACGCCAATCTGTTTACCCAGGAAGAGGCCAGCCACAATCCCCAGGGGAATTGGGGTGAACAGGCTTTTGATCTGCTCGGCATTCAGTTCAAGCCCGGCGTTGGCAAAGGCAAAAACAGGCAAAATGACATAATGAACACTGCTGTGCAGATTGTGTTGCAGGGCTTTCAGCGGTGATCGACCTCTGCGGTCAACGGTTTTTAATGGAATGGTAAATGCCAGAAGCACGCCAGCCAGCGTAGCGTGAACGCCTGACTTTAGCACACAGATCCAGAGCAATACGCCTACAACCATGTAAGGTCCGATCCTGGTAACATCCCTATGGTTGAAGAAAGCCAGGATTGCCAGTAAGACAGAGGCAATGCCCATGGACATCAGGGATAGCTCTTCTGTGTAGAAAATGGCAATGATAATGATGGCACCAAGATCGTCAATGATGGCCAGAGCCAGAAGGAATGTCATCAGTGATGCGGGTGCACGTTTACCGAGTAAGGCAAGAATGCCCACGGCAAAGGCAATGTCAGTGGCGGCAGGGATTGCCCAGCCTTTAATGGCAATAGGGTCTGAGTAGTTAAAGGCAACATAGAAGAGTGCCGGTACCAGCATTCCGCCGATGGCACCAATACCCGGCAGCATAACCTGGGCCGGAGTACTGAGTTCCCCTGCAAGTACTTCCCGTTTGACTTCGAGGCCGATCAAGAGGAAGAAAACCGCCATCAGACCATCATTAATCCACAATAGTAGTGGTTTGTGGATGTCCAGGGGGCCTGCGGTAAAACGGATGGGGGTTGATAGCAGTAGGTCATAATACTCTGCAAAAAATGTATTGGCAGCGAGCATCGCCAGTGCCGAGGCGATAAAAAGCAGTACGCCAATGGCGTAATTCTGCTGCAAAAAGCTATGAAATCGTCTGGCAAACATGTTTTCTCCAAGTGCCCGCTAACCGCCCGTAGCCCATTGATTACACCAATATGTCCGTAAGGATTTCATGCCTGTTGTTGATTGACAAGTACGTTGGTGTAGCGGGCAAAAAATGGCACTCAGTTTATCTTCACTGAATGCCGCTTTGTATTACGGGCTATTACTTATGACGGCCGTAGGTAGTAAGCCTGTAGGGTTATTGGTCGTTCAGGCAGCCGGTTTGCGGGCAAGGGTTACGCGGTCATGACCGGCCAGGTCGGTTTCTGTGCGAATTTGTGTGTAGCCTGCCCGGGAAAGGATTGTCTGGACGGGCCTGCCCTGGTCATGGCCGTGTTCTAACAGGAGCCATCCCCCGGGCTTCAGACTTTGCAGTGAGTGTTCGGCAATAACACGAATATCGTCCAGTCCATCCACTCCAGAGACCAGCGCTGACAGGGGTTCATAGCGAACGTCTCCTTCTTTCAGGTGCGGGTCATTGCTGCAAATGTAGGGGGGGTTGCTGACGATCATATCCATTGAGCCTTCAACCAGTGGTGAACACCATGAGCCCTCAATAAATACCGTGTTCCGAATATCGTTGATCACCGCATTTTCTGCCGCAACAGCCAGGGCGTCCGGGTTTTTGTCGATAGCGGTGACTTCCCAGTCCGGTCGTTCCCTGGCCAGGGCAAGGGCTATTGCGCCGGTACCGGTTCCCAGGTCGGCCACTTTGATTTTTGATTCAGTGCTTTGATCCGGCGCGCTATCTAAGTCAAGTGCCAGCTCAACCAGTAGTTCGGTGTCTGGCCTTGGGATCAGGGTGGCTTCGGTAACTTTTAACTGCAAGTTCCAAAACTCCCGTTGCCCGATCAGATAGGCTATGGGGCGTCCTGCTTTCCGTTGATCGATGAGCTTTACAAACTGAGCCATCTGTTCACTGGTCAGAAGCGCTTCAGGCCAGGTAAAAAAATAACTGCGTGGCTTGTGGAGAACATGTGCCAGCAGCAGTTCTGCATCAAGCCGGGGAGTAAGGCTGGCAGCAAGCATACGGGATGCTTCTGCCAGGGCGGTGTCAATTCGGGTGCTGCTCATGACTTATTCGCCAGCCAGACTGGCCAGTAGCTCAGCCTGATGCTCCTGCAGCAGGGGGTCAATAACCGGGTCCAGTTCACCTTCCACAATTTCCGGCAATTTATAGAGAGTAAGGTTGATACGATGATCGGTGACCCGCCCCTGGGGGTAGTTATAGGTACGAATACGCTCAGAGCGGTCACCGCTGCCTACCAGACTTTTCCGGGTATCACTGATCTCTTTCGCGGCAGCGGCATCCTGGGCATCCTGGAGTTTGGCGGCCAGCCAGGTCATGGCTTTGGCCTTGTTTTTGTGCTGTGAGCGCTCATCCTGGCATTCAACCACAATGCCGCTTGGCAGGTGGGTGATACGAATGGCTGAGTCGGTGGTGTTGACGTGCTGACCACCGGCACCTGATGAGCGGTAGGTATCGATGCGCAGGTCTTCCTTACGGATCTCAATCGCCTGTTGTTCATCGGGCTCCGGCATCACGGCAACGGTGCAGGCAGAGGTATGGATTCTGCCCTGGGATTCAGTCTCAGGAACCCGCTGTACGCGATGGGCACCCGACTCAAACTTCATTCGACCGTAGACGTCGCTGCCAATAACACGGGTGATTATCTCCTTGTAGCCGCCGTGTTCACCGTCGCTGGCACTGATCACCTCAATTCGCCAGCCGCGTTTTTCTGCGTACCTTGAGTACATTCTGAACAGGTCGCCGGCGAAAATGGCCGCTTCATCGCCGCCTGTTCCGGCACGGATTTCCAGAAAGGTGTTCAGGCCGTCCCTTGGGTCTTTGGGTAGCAGCAGCACTTCAAGATTCTGTTCCATTGCTGGCAGCTGTTGTTCGCAACTGGCCAGTTCCTCGCGGGCCAGTTCCGTCATGTCCGGGTCGCCTTCTGCCATCATGGCTTCGGCTTCGGCTTTGTCGCTGAGTAACTGGTCATACTCTTTGTAGGCTTTAACCACCGGTTCCAGCTCAGCGTATTCCTGCGAGAGCTTGCGGAACTGGTCCTGGTTACCAATAACCCCGGGGTCACTCAACAGTGCGGAAAGCTCTTCGAAGCGCTCACCGAGGTTTTCCAGTTTGACGAGAATGGACTCTTTCATGATGTCTGTAAAAGGTGTCTACATAAGGGTGGATTCAGAATGCCATCAGGCATCCTGAGTTGAATCGGATTGACGGCTCAGGCCCAGAAGTTTCTCGGCCCACTCCAGCTTTTCATGCTGCCCTTTTGCGGCAGCGTTTTTCAGCTGTACGCTGGGGTGGTGCATCAGTTTGTTGGTCAGCGAGCGGGCAAATTGCTGCAGTACTTCTTCCGGACTGACGCCCCTGGCCAGCCATTGCAGTGCTTTCTCAAGCTCCAGGTCTCTGATCGCTTCGGTGCTCTGGCGATAGTTGCGTAACAGGCTGACGGCATCCAGCGCACGCAGGCGGGTCATGAATTCAAAGGTATCGGCCTCAATCATGCGTTCAGCCTGTTGGGCTGCATTTTTGCGCTGTTGCAGATTGTCTTCAATTGCATCCTGCAAGTCATCTACTGTGTAGAGAAAAACATCAGCCAGCTCACTTACCTCGGGTTCAATGTCCCGGGGAACCGCAATATCCACTATAAACATGGGTTTGTGTTTTCTCTGCTTCAGCGCTTTTTCAACCGTTCCTTTGCCGAGTACCGGTACCGGGCTGGCGGTGGAGCTGATAACAATATCGCTTTCATGGAGTATGTGTGGCAGGTCCGAGAGCAGAACGGATTTTCCGCCAAACATGTCGGTCAAGCGCTGGGCCCGCTCCAAAGTACGGTTGGCCACGATGATATTGGCAACGCCCTGCTGGCAAAGGTGTCGTGCGGTCAGTTCAATGGTCTCGCCGGCTCCGATCAGTAATGCCGTATTTTCGCTAAGGTCAGAAAAAATCTGCTTGGCCAGTCCGGTAGCGGCATAGGCAACGGATACCGGCTGCGCGTTGATAGCGGTTTCTGTGCGTATCTGTTTGGCCGTGGTGAAGCTGTGCTGAAATAATCGATTCAGGCCTGGGCCGGTGGTGTCGGCTTCCTGTGCGCTGGCGTATGCAGATTTTAGTTGTCCCAGAATCTGGGGTTCGCCAAGCACCATGGAGTCAAGCCCACAGGCAACCCGCATCAGGTGGCGGACCGCCTGTTCATCATGGAAGAGGTAGCTGTGTTCTGACAGTAATTTGCCGTTGGTCTGATGGTAACCGCTCAGCCAGTCAATCAGTTTGTCGTAGCACTGTCTGACTGTTTCGGCCCCAGTGCTGTGAATAGCACAGTAGATTTCGGTACGGTTGCAGGTAGACAGGATGGCAATTTCTTCAATACCAGTTTGGATTCTGGCGCTTTGCAGCGCATCGGACAGCTGCTCAGCAGAAAAGGCGACCTGTTCCCTCAATGTGATTGGTGCTGTCCTGTGATTGATACCGGCGGTAATATACCCCATCAGACCTCTGTTGCTGTCCAGGTTCACTGCTACTATAGATTGGCTGACATATCCGTACCCGGATTATGAGGCGTTAAATGCCATCTGGGCAGGGAGTTATGTCGCTCAATTGTTCATTTGAAAATGCTTTCAGAGGCGCATTCCCTGTTGAAGGGGGCACGGCCTGACATTTTCTGCTTAAGGCTTTCTTTCAGGAAAGCTCTTGATTGCTGGAGTGTTGTGCAAATCCTGCTTATGTTTTTTTCTGGCTTATGACCATGTCCGATACTTCAATCGCAGTTATCAGGTTCACACTCAGGAGCGGGGCTGCTGGATTGATGGGTATTTCGGCCGATCAATTCTGCAATGGAAAGCGTGTAACTGCAAACTCTCTTCACGTTTTTTAATGGAAATCAGGGGAAAGGGCATACCATCCATGATTAGAACGATTGCCGGGGCTGAATTATTCATCAACGGGGCTGAGGTTTTCAGAAAATACTGTAAAAAGTTGATGCTTGTTTTTGCTGTTTTCCTGGCGGGTTGTGCCAGTAAGAATGTTCAGCAAGTGGATCATAACGCTGTAACTTCAACGAACGGTCAATCACAGGTCGGGGTTGATGAGCCTGTTACCCCTTTTGCCGCGGAGACGCTTTATGATTTGCTGGTGGCAGAGATTGGCGGCCAGCGTCAGCGTTATGATCTGGCGCTGGGCAATTATTTGAAACAGGCACACAAAACCAGAGATATTGGCGTAGCCCGTAGAGCCTACCAGGTTGCCGTTTATGTAGGTGCAAGACAGGCTGCGCTGGATGCTTCATTACTCTGGGTCGAACTGGAACCGGAAAACCCGGATGCACTGAATGGGGCTGCTCTTGAGCTGGTGTATGCCGGTCAGTATGACCGGGCCTTTGCCCGGATGAGTCAACAGCTGTCTTTAGGGGGCAGCCCGGCCTTTGATGTGCTTGCCAGTGCCGCAGGCAACGAGCAGGGGCGGCTGGCTAAAGATAGCCAGCTTGAACTTATCCAACAGTTTGACCAGTTGTCTCAGGCTTACCCGGATTATCCTGTGCTGAAACTGGGTAGAGCCATCTTGCTTCAGCAGACTGGTGAGTTTGAATCTGCACTGACTCTGGCTAATGAGCTTCTGCGGCAGGATCGCGGGTTTGTGCCTGCCATGATGGTAAAAGGGCGGGCTTTGCATAAATTGAAGCGGGATGCTGAAGCCGAAATTATGCTTGCGGGCGCGATTCAGCGTCACCCGGATAAAAACCGGCTGCGATTGTTATATGGCAGAGTTCTTGTTCATGCCGGTAAGCTCGACCTGGCAAAAAAGCAGTTTGAAATTCTGCTTGAGAGGGCTCCCGGAGAGAGTGATATTGTCTTGTCTCTGGCACTTATCACCTCAGAAAATGGTCTGGAGCAAGAAGCTGTGCAGTACTTTGAACAGCTATTGGCCCTTGGTGAGCGGAACAATACAGCCCATTACTATCTTGGACGTTTGAGTGAGAAGCGGGAAAAATATTCTGCTGCTAAAGAACATTATCTTTCTGTAGGTCCCGGAAAGGAGTTTATGGCGGCTCAGGTGGCACTGACTCAGATGTTGGTTGGGCAGAACAAACTGGAGGAGGCATTGACCCATGTGGGGGAAGCAAGAGTTCGCCATCCTGCCCGGATGGAGTCGCTTTTCCTGTTGGAGGGAGAGCTTCTGGTTAATGATCGTCAGCTGGGCAAGGCGCTGATATTGTTTGAACGGGCGCTTAAAACAAACCCGGAATCGGTCAATCTTCTCTATTCAAGAGCGATGGTTTATGAAAAGCTGGATGATCTGGAGGGTTTAGAGAAGGATCTGCGTTCTATTCTGGCGTTTGATCCTGACAATGCTGCGGCATTGAATGCCCTGGGTTATACCCTGGCTGATCGAACCGACCGGGTTAAAGAAGCTGAAGCGCTGATTTTACAGGCTTATGATTTGAACAGCGAGGATCCGGCTATCCTGGACAGCATGGGGTGGGTGCAGTTTCGCCTCGGGAACCTCGATCAGGCAGAGAAGTATTTGAGAATGGCATACAGCCAGTTTCCTGATGCGGAGATCGCTGCTCACCTGGGTGAGGTACTCTGGGTGAAAGGTGAACAGGATGCTGCCAGGTCTCTGTGGGCGGAAGCGCTGCGGGAAAGCCCTGATAGCCAGATTTTAAAGGATACGATGGGGCGGCTCACAGGAGGTGATCCCAAGAGTCAGGCAGAAACAGTCAGTACTGTGCAGTGATTTTTTTAACAGTAAATGCCACACCTTCAGTGGTCTGAAGAAGGTTTTGTGGTGTGCACGCATAAAGTAGCTTGGTGTATAAGGGAATGGGTGTTGATAAGTACTTTTCTGGTTTGAGAATTTTACTGGTTCTGTGTGTTTTCATCCTTGCCGGCTGTGCTTCCCGAACGGTTGATTCGGGCAGGCAGGTCAGTGGCGAAGAGAGAGAGCAGCGCTGGCAGAGACACCAGGAGCGTTTGGGGTTGATTCAGGCCTGGGAGATGACCGGACGTCTTAATATTAAGGTTCCGGGGCAATCAGGTACGATGTCGCTTGACTGGCAACAACAAGGTGATCGATACAAGTTGGCTCTGGATGGCCCCCTGGGTGCATCCATTGCCCGCATCTCAGGGGGGCGTCAGGGTGTGACGGTCACTGCATCGGATGAAACCCGTTATGGTCCATCACCGGAGATGCTGCTGTACTCGCTGACCGGGTGGCAGTTTCCAGTCAGTAATTTAAGGTATTGGGTCAGAGGGCTGCCAGCTCCTGGCAATGATGCCAGAATCCGGCTGAATAACCTTGGTTATCCGGACAAAATTGAACAGCAGGGCTGGGTGGTTGCTTACCAGCAATACGGATTGAGTGGCAGTCAGCGCTTACCTGTTCGTTTTGTTGTGAGCCGTGGGGATATTCGATTGAGTCTGATGGTGAGTAGCTGGCAGCTTTAAAACTGCCAGTCAGTTATTGCTGATGTTAATGGAGCGTGGGCGGTGAACTACCGGGTCATGTTTTTATTTCCCAGGTGCCTTCCGGGTAATGTTTAGAAATGGTTATCAGTTTGTTTAATACTCTGTGAACGTTATCATGGTAGCTTCCAAAGCCATTGGCTGGTGCCAGGTGCAGAGCTTCCAATGCAGCCTGGTTGGCAACCATGTAGTTGTAAATATCCTGCAACACATACACTGCCCGGCCTCCTGTCATGCCATAGATAACATTGATGCCTCCACCCGGATTTGCAGCATGAAACATGTGTAATGCTTCATAGCTACAATGCACTAATGTTTCATCACCGTACTCTGTCATTTGAATTTCAAACCCCATAAACATAATCCTCGTTTGAGTGGTTTATCAGGTGGGTGGTCCAGAATGACTTTTTGGGTCACGAATTCTCAGTGGTCTGACAATGTTTTCCGGTGCCAGGTTCAAAATCCGACGATTTTTTCAGGTGTTTCTGTCGTAATGCTTTATTGGGTGTTTTGAGCCATTATGTTGGGTGTTTTTTTGGAGTCTTCCTGATGCTGACAGAATTGGTATTACCAGCCCCGGCAAAATTGAACCTGTTTCTGCATGTCACTGGTCGCAGACCTGATGGCTATCATAATCTGCAAACGCTTTTTCAGTTTCTTGATTTTGGTGATCAGCTGACGATCACCAGCAGTGATTCGGGTATTGAGCTGGTTACTGACCTTGAAGGGGTGGAGCATGAGGATAATCTGATTGTTAAGGCCGCCCGTCTTCTGCAACAGGAGACCGGTTGTCGTCCTGGTGCAAAGATTCATCTTGATAAACAGCTGCCCATGGGGGGGGGGCTTGGTGGTGGTAGTTCCAATGCCGCGACCGCTCTGTTAGGACTTAATGCCTTGTGGGGGCTGAGCCTCTCGATTGATCAGCTGGCGGCACTTGGTTTAAGACTGGGGGCCGATGTTCCGGTGTTTGTGCGCGGGCACAGTGCTTTTGCCGAAGGGGTGGGTGAAATTCTCACTCCAGTCGAGCTTCAGGAAGCGTGGTTTCTGGTTCTGGTTCCCAACGCTCAGGTGAATACCGCTGCGATGTATGGCCACAGTGAATTGACAAGAGATTCATTGCCGATTACAGTGCGCGACGTCCTTGAACGGGAGGGTGCGGCCCTTGATCAGACTCCGGGTAACTATCAGGAGCAGCATCACAGGCAGCAGCGGCGAAACGATTTCGAACCTCTGGTTCGTTCACTGTATCCCGAGGTTGATAAAACGCTCTCTCTGTTGGATAATCTCGCAGATTCAAGCATCGGGCGGGCCATGATGAGTGGTTCCGGGGCATCAGTATTTGCCCGGTTTGCCAGTCGTGAACAGGCGTTAACGGCACAGGCTGAACTGACTCACAGCGTCACTCGTCCTGAGATTGCAGAGGATACATCAAAGCTACACAGCTTCGTGGCGCGCGGCATTAATCGTTCGCCCCTGCATACGGCTTTGCAGCAGGCAGGTTTTACGCTTACTGCGTAATCTGTTTGTTTATCGCTCAAGACTGTTTTGGTGTTAACTACGATAAATCGGCCTGGATTGTGCGCGGATTGATAAAGAGATTTACTGGGGTGTCGCCAAGCGGTAAGGCATCAGGTTTTGATCCTGACATGCGGGGGTTCGAATCCCTCCACCCCAGCCAGTATTCTGTCCGTGTTCTCCGTCACACCGAAAGTCGTCTCCTGTCATCTATTGATGCTGATTTTTCAGGCAGTGCCCTGCCTGAACCCTCTCTTGTTACTCGATTTTTCCACCTACGCCCAGTACCCAAGCAAGGTAATTTCCCGTGTCGAAAATGATGGTGTTTGCCGGCAGCTCAAATCCGGATTTGGTTCACAAAGTTGTCAATCACCTGCATATCCCACTTGGTAAGGCTTACGTTGGCCGTTTCAGTGATGGCGAGTGCGCCGTAGAAATCCAGGAAAATGTCCGTGGCCGGGATGTATTCATCATCCAGTCAACCTGCGCGCCGACCAATGATAACCTGATGGAGCTGCTGGTAATGGCGGATGCCATGCGTCGCTCTTCGGCGGTTCGTGTAACGGCCGTTCTGCCTTATTTTGGTTATGCCCGCCAGGATCGTCGCCCCCGCTCCAGCCGTGTACCGATCAGTGCCAAAGTGGTGGCGGATATGATTGCCAGTGTGGGTGTCGATCGTGTGTTAACGGTTGACCTGCATGCGGACCAGATTCAGGGCTTCTTCGATATCCCTGTGGATAACGTCTACGGTTCACCCATTCTTCTGGACGATATTGAGCGTCGTAATTACAGTGATGTGATGGTGGTTTCACCGGACCATGGGGGTGTCGTTCGTGCCCGTGCCGTGGCCAAGCGATTGAACTCTGACCTGGCTATTATCGATAAGCGCCGCCCGGAGGCCAACAAGAGTGAAGTCATGAACATCATCGGTGATGTGTCCGGGCGCACCTGTATTCTTGTTGACGATATGGTGGATACTGCCGGTACCCTGTGTCAGGCTGCTGCGGCCCTGAAAGAGAAGGGGGCAAAAGCCGTTTATGCCTACTGTACTCACCCGATCCTCTCTGGCCGTGCCCTGGAAAATGTCGCCAACTCCCAGCTGGATGAGCTGGTGGTGACCAACACCATTCCTCTGAGTCCGGCAGCCCAGGCTCTGGATAAGATCCGTCAGCTGGATATGTCCACTCTGCTGGCTGAGTCTGTTCGTCGTATCAGTAATGCTGAATCGATCAGTGCGATGTTTCAGTGATACTCGTTGGGATGGCAAATGGCGGTTGGAAATTGTATTTCCAACCGCTGAACAACAGTGTATCAACTGAAATTTCTGGAGGTATTGTTGGTAGGCAGGGTTTGGATGTTATGTTACTGAATTGAGCATGCCCAGCTGGCATCAATTTGTAAGGATGCTTTTTTTTGACTCAGAAAAATTTCAGCCTTCTCCATTGTCTCATGTACCTTGTAAGCATGCGTATCTAACTCTTCTCTATTGACATTGCTTATATTTAAGAGCATGTCGAAGAAAGTTTTATAATCTTGAGATTTAATTGATTCACAGGTACGTTGAAGAATTGAAATGCTCCTCAGTAGTGATTTTGGTGATTCATCTTGCTTTGCCTTATGTCTGTTTTCTTTGATTTTTTCGATGTTTTCCGAAACGAGAGTCTTGAATATCTCAAATTCTTTGGGTCCTTTAAAGTGAGAAACCAAGTGTGAACCAAAGGATTTTAATAAAAATGTTTCAGCCTGGTCTGTTTCTGACATATATGTGGTAACAAAATTCGGACTACTTCCGCAAGGGCAAGTACTGATACTGTTGGGCATGGTTTTTTTTGCTCCTTCTTAAATTCAGATGGACCTTGGGATATTGATGACAGTCATGGACAGCATTCTTCGGGGCTCTCCTGAAATTTTGGATAACTGGGCTACTAATCAGGTTTAGAGGGAGTGCGGGGCTGTTAAGTTCCATAAATTCTTTAAAAAAAACAGTTTTTTGATCTGAACAGTCCCTGCCCACAGCTGTCTGATTGCGCTGCAGTGCATCATGTTTTTCAGTAAATACCCAGTCTGGTGCGGGAAACATATTTTGCTTTTTTACGCCATGCCGGTATGATATCGCACCTTTGAATCCCTTTGTGGGGTTCTGTTTGAACAGCCTGACGCTGCCTGGTCGCAAGGTGGCGGCAGGTCTATTGGAGATCATCATGTCTGAAGCAATCGTTTTAAACGCAACAGCGCGTAAGGATATCGGGAAAGGTGCGAGCCGCCGCCTCCGTCGTGCTGACCTGGTTCCTGGTATCATCTACGGTGGTGAAGCTGAGCCTGTACAGATCACTCTGGAAGGTAAAGCCATCCGTAAGGTTCTGGAAGTTGAAGCTTTCTACTCTCAGGTTCTGACCCTGACGGTCGATGGCACCAGGCAGCAGGCTATCCTGAAGGACCTGCAGCGTCATCCGGCTAAAGAGTTCGCCATGCACATGGACTTCCTGCGTGTTGATGCGGACCATGAGATCACTACCAACGCTCCTCTGCACTTCATCAATGAAGAAGAGTGTGTCGGTGTGAAAGCTGGTGGTGCGATCGTACACAACCGTGTTGATCTGGAAATCAAGTGTCTGCCAGGTGACCTGCCAGAGTTCATCGAAGTTGACATGGCCAAGGTTGAAGTGGGCGGCCACGTTCACCTGAGCGATCTGACCATTCCAGCGGGCGTTGAAGTTATTGCTCACGGTCAGGATCTGGACATTGCCAGTGTTCAGGCTACTCGCGGTGGTTCTGACGAAGAAGCGTCTGCTGAAGAAGCTGGCGAAGAGTAAGCACAAGGAGGCGTTATGGCAAAATCTTCGGAGCTTTTACCCTCAAATGAGTCGATTCGACTGGTTGTGGGTCTGGGAAATCCCGGGGCACAGTACGAAGATACCCGCCATAATGCCGGCTTCTGGTACGTTGAGCAGTTAGCAAGAAGCCACGGTGCTATCTTGCAGCCAGAAAAGAAGTTTTTTGGTATGACTGCCAGGGTGCTGATAGGCGGACAGGAAGTTCGCCTGCTCAATCCGACAACCTTTATGAATCGAAGTGGTCAGGCTGTTGCTGCCATGGCGACTTTCTTCAAAATCCCTCCTGAATCTATCCTTGTGGTTCACGACGAACTGGATCTGCCCGCTGGCGTTGGCCGCTTGAAGCAGGGTGGTGGCCATGGTGGTCATAACGGTCTCAGGGATATTATCTCTTCTCTTGGCAACAGTCGTGAGTTTTTAAGGCTTCGTCTTGGCATCGGCCATCCCGGCAGCAGCAAAGATGTGGTGAACTATGTGTTGACCAAACCGTCGGTTGCAGAGCGGCAAAAGATTGATGCGGTTATTGATGAATCGATCCGGGTCACACCTGAAGCTTTGAATGGCAAACGATCCAAAGCGGTGCAGGAGTTGCATACGTTCTCTGCCTGAGAATTTACACTTTTGCCTGCTTACTGACCTGAAACATTCAATTCGGGAATTGGCCAGTAATCATTGCCATTAAACGGTTTCTCCTTTCTCAGCATGGCGTTGTCGATCAATCGGCAGATCAGTTCCTCAAACTCTATTCCGGCATGCCTTGCTCCATCGGGAAACAGGCTGGTGGGCGTCATTCCGGGAAGATTATTGATTTCAGCAAAGATCGGCTCTCCGCTTTCGGGAACCATAAAATCGGAGCGGCTGATATCCCGGCAGCGAAGCAGTTGGTGTGCCTGCAGAGCGATCTCCTGAACTCTTTTTCTCTGATAATCCGTAATACGGGCGGGAATAATATGTTCACTCAGGCCCGGTGTGTAGCGATGGGTATAGTCATACCAGGCATTATCAGGCGTGATGATTTCTGTGGTTGGCAGCACCTGCGGGGTATCCAGCTCAAGTACCCCGGCGGTGACTTCTCTGCCATGAATAAATGTCTCCACCAATAGTTGCTCATCTTTCTCAAAGCCGCTTCCAAGTCGTTCTTCCAGCTCTTGCTCGCCCCGGGCAAATTGAATGCCGATACCGGACCCCTGGGCAAAGGGCTTGATAATCACATTCTCCCCGAGGGCTTCAATGCATTGACTGACGGAGCGGTTTAACGGGTCTCCACGGGAAACGATACAGTCTTTTGCCATGGGGATGCCCGCAGCCTGTAGAATGCGCTTGGTAGCGACTTTGTCCAGAGCGCAGGCACTACCCAGGACCGTTGAGCCAACGTAAGGGACGCCCATAATCTCAAGAAGCCCTTGCAGGCAGCCATCCTCTCCCATGGGCCCGTGGGCGACGGGAAAAACCACATCGACCTGGTGGAGGGCCAGGTTGGCAGGCAGCATCTTGTCCAGCTCAAGAGTGACTACTTTCTGATAGTTTTTCTCCAGAGGCGGGCTGATGCGACCCGCAGAGAGTCTTGAAACACTGGCTTCAGGGGAGGGGCCGCCACAAATTATTCCCACGGTAATACTTCTGTCTGGCATTTAGCGATCCACAAGATTAAGGGTACAGTTCATCAAATGTAGTTGTTTTTGTTGTTCTGCATGTTGTTAATTAATATTCCGAGGTTGCCCAGCGATAAAATCCAGAGGCCAGAATGATGCCCAGCCCGGCTTTCATAATGGTATAGATGTGAGGGGATGATGAGAGGTAGCTGGCAATAATATAAAAAAGCATGGCCGTACTTGCGATTTCTACGGTAGCCAGAATGCCTCCTGCGGCACCCGTCAGGCCGGGAATGCTTTGCATGCTTACAGTATGGCCAATGGTGCCTGTTACTGGGCTGGTGCCTTTCCAGAGTTTGCTGATATAGGGGTGCCTTTGGGCATAATCGGGGAGATCGTATAGGTATGGAAATTCCTCGATTATTTCCCAGTTATTAACCAGTGCAGTCAGATAATGCCGGTCATCGTTGGAAGTTATCAGTGCGACTGGTTGAGCATCAAAACGGGTGTTGCCCTTGCTCTCTTCGGCAAGCTGTAATTGCCTGGCGGCTTCTATAAGCTGAGTGATCTCTTGCGATTCTGGTCTGGCAGTTGTTTCACTATTTAGAAAGTGCATATGGTTTCGAAGGAGTAAAGAGCTGGAGGTTGCAGGAAGCTTGCTTCCGGTGTTGTCACTTCTATCGTATAGCTGAGCCGTTGCTATTTCTGTTGGTATTGCACCAACGCCACGTTTGCTTAGCGAAAGAACGGCCACCGCTGGTACCACGTTGATAGTGCCATTTTCGACCCTGTGGCATAGAAGGGCGTCGACCGTTGAAGTTCCGTCAAAATGTAATTCATTTAACACTCTGGTGATTTTTGGTGTGGCCGCTCTGGCCAGTTGCCAGGTTTCATCGGTTTCGGTTTCTGTGCGGCTCGGTGTAATAAGAGAAAGGTGGGAGATTTTTTTGATTCGCTGGTCGTGGCAATAATAGTTATTTGAAAGTTGAGGAGCGCTTTCAGGTAAAACAATGGGAGGGGAGCATGGGTCGATAAAGTAATCCGCCGGGGCAAGCACTCGATCATTGCCAATGAGAATACCTTTTGCGATTCTTTTTTCCCTGGCAAGGGGGTTGCCCTTGCAGTGGTCAAAGTGAGCGGCAATGACTGGTGCCGCGTTGGAATGCTTTTCAAGGGTATAGCCGGGGGCAGTGAGATATGAATCGGCAGGGTCACCGGTTGCCATTGGTTGAGTGCTTTCTGCTGCAATGGCTGTGAGTGGGAAAGCTGCCAGTGCAAGTATCAGTTTAAACATAACGGTTTTGATTAATTGGTTCACAGGATTGTCGCCTTGGTTATTCAGGTAATACACCTTGTTACAGTTGAAAAGGCTTGCCTGGGTGGTCACAAGCGCTTTTGGGTAATTCGTTTTAATGTTGAGCGCTTGGACATTTTTTTGTGCGAATAATTCTATTTTTTGCGAACGACCATAAGCTTGATTGGCCGGTGCCTGAATTTCTGATTATTTTGATTGTGATTTTTAGTGGTTTCCGCAATATCGGTAATGAGTGTACTTTTGTACTGTTACATCAGTACAGGCGGCTGAGATAAATTGAACAAGGCATGAAGACTGAGTCCTGGTTTCAGGTAATCAAACTGCTGAAGAGTCAGCAGGATGTGGAAGCGCTCCATGAGATTATGGCGGTGTTACTGACTCGTGAAGAACGGGAAGCGATTGGCTCAAGGCTGGCCATTATGCGGGCTCTGATTTCGGGAAAAGAGTCTCAACGGGAGATAGCTGCGCGGATCGGGGTGAGTATCACCAAAGTAACCCGTGGTTCAAATTATCTGAAAACGCTGTCTGCTACTGAGATAGCCATGATTGAACAGATTTAAATAGTTAGTGTCTTATTAAAAAACAGCCCTGAGCCGGAAACAGCCCTGAGCTGGATAAGCAAATAGACCCAAAGCAGTAGGAATATGAATGTCTGAAGCAGTTATAACGGAAAGTTCTGCGGACTCCGCCGGGAAGCAGGGTTCGGTTCTTGGGGGAACGGTGATCGTTGCCGGAACCGCGATTGGTGCCGGGATGTTTTCACTGCCAGTAGCCACCAGTGGTCTCTGGTTTGGTTACTCAATGCTGCTGATGGTCTTTACCTGGTATTGCATGTACAGCGCATCACTCTACCTGCTGGAAGCCAATCTGCGCTTTCCTTTGGGGGCAAGTTTTGATTCTATTGCCGAGGGCACCATTGGTTCTTTTGGTCGTATTGTTAACGGTGCATCTGTTGCCTTTCTCTGTTACATCCTGACTTATGCTTACATCTCGGGCGGCAGTTCCATTATTACTTTTTCCCTGGAAGCCGTGGATGGTGTTTCTCTTTCTCCACCGATGGCCAGCTTTGTTTTTGCCCTGGTGCTTTCTGCTATCGTAATGACCGGAACTCGTGCCGTTGATCGGGTCAGTACGGTGCTGATTGGCGGAATGGTGATTACCTTTCTGTGGAGTATCAGTGGCTTACTGGGCAATGCGTCCTCTGACTATCTGATGCCGGGCCTGTCGTTTGCCGAGGTGTCCCCGTTCTCTTTCGGAGCGTTGGGCTTTCTGACCGTCAGTTTCGGTATGCAGACTGCTGTGCCCAGTATCACCCGCTATCTCAATAAGGATGGCAAGCAGATAAGGTTTGCCCTTTTGACCGGCTCGCTGCTGGCCCTGGCGTTTTATGCCCTGTGGCAGTTCAGTTTCTTTGGCAATCTGCCCCGTGAGGCGTTCCCTGCCATTATTGCTGCCGGAGGTAATATTGGCGATATGCTGGGCGCACTTTCCGGGTCTGGTCTGAATGCAAATGTATCGAATGTGTTGCAGTGGTTTGCCAATATGGCGGTGGCCAGCTCATTCCTGGGTGTTGCCCTGTGTCTGTTTGATTACATCGCAGACCTGTTCGGTTTTGACAGCAGCTTTGTGGGCTAAAAACAGCCGCCATCACGTTTATTCCGCCAACCCTGTTGGGGGTATTCCTGCCCAATGGTTTTATTACTGCCATTGGCTTTGCCGGGCTGGTGCTGGTTGTGTTCTGTATTCTCTCTCCGGTCGTGATGGCCTGGGTTGGTCGTCAGCGGGGTGAGGGTGGCTATCAGGTGTCGGGCGGGACCGTAAGAATGGCACTGATCTTCCTCTTTGGCATTGCGGCCATGGTGCTGGCGGGGCTTGATTTGATGGGGGCTCTGCCAAAGTTTGGCTGATGCCTGTTTGATGTGATTGGATTGAACGCCCGGAGAGTATCTCTCCGGGCGTTTTTTTCTCGGCCGACATAAAATTTCTGAAATTTTTTCCCTCAGTCTTTATAATTCGGCCCCATTAACTATCTTCAGGAGCGAGCAGAAGCGCTATGGGTTTCAAATGTGGCATCGTTGGATTGCCAAACGTTGGTAAATCAACGCTATTTAATGCCTTAACCAAGGCGGGTATTGATGCAGAAAACTTCCCGTTCTGCACCATTGAGCCCAATGCCGGTGTTGTTGCCATGCCAGACCCCCGTCTGGATAAGCTGGCGGCAATCGTTAAACCTCAGCGAGTGTTGCCGACCACCATGGAGTTCGTGGACATCGCGGGTCTTGTTGAAGGCGCTTCCAAAGGGGAAGGCCTGGGTAACAAGTTTCTGGCGAATATCCGTGAGACGGATGCAATTGCCCATGTGGTTCGCTGCTTTGCCAATGACAATGTTATTCATGTGGCCAACAAGATTGATCCCCGTGCGGATATTGAAATCATCAATATGGAACTGGTGCTGGCGGATCTGGAAAGCTGCGAAAAACAGCTGCAGCGTGTTGCCCGTTCTGCCAAAGGTGGTGATAAGGATTCCGTAGCCCAGAAGGGGGTGCTGGAAAAAATCATTCCGCATCTGGAAGCTGGTAATCCGGTTCGCTCTCTGGATATGAGTGATGATGAGCGGAAGCTTGTTCGTTTATTCCACCTGCTGACCATCAAACCCACCATGTATATTGCCAATGTGGATGAGGATGGTTTTGAGGATAACGAATACCTGGACACCGTTCGGGAAATCGCTGCCCAGGAAGGGGCCGTGGTGGTGCCAATCTGCAACAAGCTGGAATCGGAAATCGCCGAACTGGATGATGACGAGCGAGCAGAGTTTCTGGCGGATCTTGGCATGGAAGAGCCCGGCCTGGATCGTGTCATCCGTGCCGGTTATGAACTGCTTGGCCTGCAAACCTACTTTACCGCAGGGGTGAAAGAGGTCAGGGCCTGGACGGTGAAGGTGGGTGCCACTGCGCCGCAGGCTGCCGGTGTTATTCATACTGACTTTGAGCGTGGTTTTATTCGTGCGGAAGTCACCGGCTATGATGATTTCATTAAATACAATGGTGAGCAGGGTGCCAAAGAAGCTGGCCGTCTGCGTGTAGAAGGTAAAGCGTATATTGTTCAGGATGGTGATGTTATGCACTTCCTGTTTAATGTTTGAACCTGGCTGAATAAAAACGACGGAAGAAGGCACGCGAAAGCGTGCCTTTTTTGGTTGTGTCAGTGCATCGGGTATTTGCCTGTCGTCGTGTTATGAATCTGCTTTGCTTATAGGCTTTTTGCTTGACAGGCTCAGGTGAAATCACTAAAGTGCGCACCATCTTTCGGCGGCTAGGTAGCTCAGTTGGTTAGAGCACAGCACTCATAATGCTGGGGTCGGCAGTTCGAATCTGCCCCTAGCTACCATCTGATCTTTTCTGCAAGATTTATGATGGTTGCTAAAACGAGTTTTCGTATAGTAGCATCGAGAGGCCTTTGTGAGCGAAGAGATAGCAATTCGCTTATTTGCTGGGGTGTCGCCAAGCGGTAAGGCATCAGGTTTTGATCCTGACATGCGGGGGTTCGAATCCCTCCACCCCAGCCATTTATCCTGTTGTTGTGGCAGTTGTTGTAACAGTCGTTGTGACAGTTGTAGAGATAAAGACTGGCATGCTTCTTGACATGATCATTCTGAATCACGACAATAGCGACCCGATTCAGTGGCTAGGTAGCTCAGTTGGTTAGAGCACAGCACTCATAATGCTGGGGTCGGCAGTTCGAATCTGCCCCTAGCTACCACTAATTCGGATATGCGTCCTGCATAATCTATTGGGGTGTCGCCAAGCGGTAAGGCATCAGGTTTTGATCCTGACATGCGGGGGTTCGAATCCCTCCACCCCAGCCATACAAAACCTTTCTGAGAAATCAGGAAGGTTTTTTTGTGTGTCTGTTTTTTAATCAGGCTCCTAAAGATGGTTCAGGGGTAAAGCGGTCTTATGAACAGGCTGGCGTAGTACAAAGCTGGAATGTACACCAGTGACACCAGTAATTTTTGTGATCTTGTTTAGCAGAAAATCCTGATAGTAATTCATATCAGGTACCGTCACCTTGACCATATAGTCTGCCGATTGCCCGGTAATCAACAGGCATTCAATCACTTCTTCATAACTGTTGATGGTTTCTTCAAAGTGTTCAAATCGCTCCGGGGTGTGTCTATCCATACTGATATGAATCAGAACGGTAAGGCTTAGTCCCAGCTTCTGTGGGTTGAGCAGTGTTACCCTGGCGGTTATTAATCCTGACTCCTCCAGCTGCCTGACCCTGCGCAGGCATGGGGATGGCGTCAGTCCAATCAGGTCAGCCAGATCCTGATTGCTGATATGGGCATTCTTTTGCAGCGCTTGAAGTATCCGGATATCGTAGCGATCGAGTTTCATGGTGTTTTCTTTTAATAATTGTCAGTTATTTGGAATATTATTGCGCCGTTTTTGGGTTTTATCCATCAATTCGCAATCTTTTGCCACACCGTTTTTTCTATAATTATCCCGTAATAAAGAGTGTTGCCAAAAGTGACATTCAGCCATCCCGGCCACAAGCCTGAGATGAAAAAGTATTCCCAACCAGGAATGCTGGTCATGAGGAACTCACAAGGTTCGATGACGGAGAGCGTATTAGCAGGTCAGGTGTTATGAGCTCAAAAGAGATTGCCAGCCGCTGATTATCTGGGGAGATAATCAGCGGTTTTTGCTATTGGTACGAATATTTCTTTACGGATTTTCAATAACCCGGAAATCGGAAAGTAAGTAGATTCCGTTTGCTGCGGGATGAACTTTATCTGAATATTTTTTGCTGGACGTTCTATTATTATGCTTCCATAAATTATCAACCTTTATCTGCAAGGATTGACCTTGGACGCAACCATTACTCTGGATCTTGTGCTTTTCCTTTTTGCTGTTGCCTCGGTGGCTGGATTTGTTGATTCCATTGCGGGTGGTGGGGGGTTGATCTCGATGCCTGCGCTTCTGGCTGCCGGGCTTTCACCGGTTCAGGCGCTGGCAACCAATAAGCTTCAGGGAGCTGCTGGTACGCTGTCCGCCAGTGTTTACTTTATTACCAAAGGTGCGGTTAACCTGCGGGAGATACGTCTGCCAATAGTGATGACCTTTATTGGCAGCATGATGGGGACGCTGCTGGTGCAGAGGATCGATGCCGGGGTGTTGGAACAGGCCATTCCCTTCCTGCTGATTGGTATCGTCCTTTACTTTCTGTTTTCTTCGCGACTGAGCTGTGACCGGTCACGGCAGTTGATCTCTCTGCCGGTGTTTGCGTTTACCGTGGCGTTGCTGATCGGTTTTTATGATGGCTTCTTTGGCCCGGGTACCGGTTCGTTTTTTACCATGGCGTTTGCAGGCTTGCTGGGATATTCCATCACCAGTGCCACCGCTCATACCAAAGTTTTGAATTGCACCAGTAATCTGGCCTCTTTACTGTTTTTCATTATTGGTGGGCATGCGGTCTGGGCAATTGGTCTGGTCATGATAGTGGGCCAGGTTATTGGTGCCAGACTTGGCTCATATGTGGTACTTAGCCGCGGTGAGGCATTGATCCGTCCCATGATTGTCTGCGTGTCTCTGGCTATGACGGCCAAACTTCTTTGGGGTAATTATGGACATTTGCTCCAGTGAAAGGCATCTTGTTTGAAACCATTGTCCCTTTTTAGCTGTCAAGGTTGCCTGCTACCGGGCAGCTTTGTGGGTAATGCCAGCTGAGTTTGCAACCCCCGTTATTCCCGGTGACTGGTTAGAAAGACAATAGTCTTGGCCGCTGGTTTACAGCCGGAGCAATGGCGAACTCCTCAACAGAGTACTTCTAGCCAGATCAGCCCGACAGTTGGGTCATTCAGCTGGTTTAATTTCGGAACTTTAGTACATGGAAACAACCTGGTATAGCTGGCTGTTTGGCGCTGCCTATTTAAGTGCCATTATTGCTTTTGCGGTTGTAGTGATTATGACCAGAAGGCCTGTGGGGGTTTCCCTGGCCTGGCTGGTGTTGCTGTTCGCGTTGCCGGTGGCAGGGTTTGTACTGTATCTGTTATTGGGTTCTCCCCGCCTGGGCATTGGCCGTTTAAAACGCATGCGCACACTTTATCCGGATTATGCCCAGTGGTATCAGCACCTGGCCCGGATTATCTCAGGTGGTGAGCCATCCCGCTGCCCGGTGACCAGTCATCATGGCATTTTCTCATTGGCAGAAAAAAGCATGAGTATTCCTTTGCTGCCGGGCAACCATCTGCAACTCTTCTCAGATTTTGAAAACATTATCGAACACCTGCTGCGTGATATAGAAAATGCCCGGCAAAGTCTCTTGATTGAGTTCTATATATGGGAGCCGGTCGGTCGGGCTGAAGAGGTGGCGGAAGCGGTTATCCGCGCTTCCAGGCGGGGGGTTGATTGTCTGGTTGTGCTGGATAATGTCGGCAGTCGGGGTTTTTTGAATGGAGTATGGGCGCGTCGTTTTCGCCTTGAAGGGATCAGTGTTACCGCATCCATGTCAGCTGGCCCTCTGCGCATGCTGGTGGAGCGTATGGATATTCGTAACCATCGGAAGATTCTGGTGGTTGATGATCAGGTGGCCTGGACCGGCAGTTTTAACCTGGTAGATCCCTCCCTGTTTAAGCAGGATGCTCAGGTCGGACAGTGGGTGGATGCCATGGTCAGGATTGATGGTGTTGCTGCCCATGTGCTCGGAGCCATTGTGCAGTGGGATAAAGCACTGGAAACCGGGCAGGGGCATCCCTCGTTCAACAGGCAGTATGAATACCCTTCGGCTGAGCATCGTGGTCGGGACGGTGCATTTGTACACGTTCTGCCGTCCGGACCTGATGTGGACCGGGAAATGCTGCAGCAGGTTCTGCTGACGGCTATTTATGAAAGCCGCCAGGAACTTTTGATCAGTACACCGTATTTTGTGCCCGATGAGTCTTTGCTGACGGCCTTGAAGTCGGCAGCGATGCGTGGTGTTGATGTCCAGTTGCTGGTGCCAGAGAAGAATGACTCGAAAATGGTTCACCATGCCAGTCGCTCCTATTATCAGGAGTTGTTGCAGGCTGGCGTGACTATTCAGCAGTTCAGAGGGGGGTTGTTGCACACCAAGTGTGTTCTGGTGGACCGTGAAACGGCGCTGTTTGGTACCGTAAACCTGGATATGCGCAGTGTCTGGCTGAATTATGAAGTGACGCTGATTGTCTATGATGATGGCTTTGGCCAGCAGATATTTCATGTGCTCCAGTCGTATATGAATCAGGCGAGTGAGGTGGATATCAACCGTTGGTCCAAAAGACCCTTTCGACGAAAACTGCTGGAAAATACGCTGCAGCTATTAAGCCCGCTGCTGTGATTGGATACTGCGTATAGCGTTAATAGTGTTTACTAACCACGATTAGTGCTTTTTGAGGGAATACTCCTTTATTATTGATTAAATCGCAATAAATCCTGCTTTTTTGCTATTTTTAGGTGAAAACACTCATATAGCCAAAGACTCATGTGTGAAATAAAGAGGCCTCTGAGGAGGCCTTTATTTTGCCTCTCCATGCTCACTTCTAACAATACATTCTTTCTGGCCACAGGGTTTGCCATTCTGGTATGGCTGACCGGCCGTTTTCCGGGAAGAATGGGTAACAGGGGACAGGTTTTGTCGCAGACGTTAAAAGCCACAGATATCATGGCCACAGGCCTGATGACATTTGCGCTCTTTCTGGGCGCAGGAAATATTATCTTTCCTCCGTTTCTGGGTCATATGGCGGGCACTGAGCTGATGATTGCGATGCTTGGATTTCTGCTCACTGGAGTAGGCCTGCCGCTGTTGGGTGTGCTTGCCTGTGCTAGTGTCGGTGGTGGTCTGGAAAAGCTGACCACCATTTTTCCGGGAAAAATCGCCATAACCTTTGCTGTTGTTCTGTTTCTGGCTATCGGTCCTTTGTTTGCCGCGCCCAGGACCGCCGTTGTTTCTTATGAGCTGGGTCTTCTGCCGTTTATTGGTGAGTCCGGTGCAGTTTCACTGGCGCTGTTTTCCATAACGTTTTTTGCGGTTGCGCTGTATCTGGCACTGTTTCCGGGCAGGTTGGTTGAGACGGTGGGTAAAGTGATCACTCCACTACTGATGGGTGTTCTGGTGATTATTGCCGTTGGTGCTTTGCTTTTTCCCCAGGGAGAAGCTGGTGCTGCCACCGAGTCCATGATCAGTCAGGGCTTCTTTAATGGTTTCCGCGAGGGTTACCAGACCATGGATACCCTGGGGGCGCTGGTGTTTGGCGTGGTCATCATCAATGCCATTCAAAATAAGGGGATTACGGATACACGGCAGGTTGCGCGCTATACCTTTATTGCAGGCTTGATCGCTTCTGTTGGTCTGTCACTGGTGTACCTGGTATTGGGTTACATTGGTGCTACCAGTCATCAGCTGGTGGGTTCTGTGCAAAATGGCGCAGAGATTATCAGCCTGTTCGTCGACGCGGTGTTTGGTTCCTGGGGGAAGGTGGTACTGGCTATCACTGTTATTCTGGCCTGTTTGACCACTGCGATTGGTTTGCTCAGTGCCTGTGGTGAATATTTTTCCCGGGTATTTCCGGCGTTTAATTATCGCACCTGGGTGATTCTCTGCGCCCTGGCCAGCGCATTGATCGCCAATGTTGGATTGAATACATTATTGCAGGTTACCATTCCAGCGTTGCTGATTATCTATCCTGTAGCGATTGCTTTGATTGTGGTGACACTGTTGAAACCGTTTCTGGCGAAACCTGAGCGGGTAATGACGTTTGTGCTTATTCCAGTGGGTCTGATCAGTCTTGTGGAAGGTCTGCATGCCGCTGGCCTGACTTTCATTAAGCCAGCCTACGCAGTGCTTACGCATTTGCCTCTGCAGACAGAAGGCCTGGTCTGGCTGTTACCGGGTATTCTGGGCGGTATTTTTGCGATGATCACGTCATTCCATTCCTCGCAGGACGCCAGGCCTGTTGAGGGATAACAGGCATCAGAGGCTGCCCGTTGTATCGGGCGGCCTCTGATGTTCAATGCCTGACCGTGTCAGTAAGAGCCTTGAGATACGGTTCACCATGGTGATGTTGTGTGATGGTTTCAGCCAGTGTTTTTCCTTCGCTATCCCGGGCATCCAGATTCAGGCCGGCTTCCAGATAGAATGGGATAAAACGGGCAAAATCATCCGCTCGAAGGTAGCGGTAGGCTCTTAACAGAATGTGATAGTCTCGACTGCTGCCAACGGCTGGCTGCAGTGTCAGTAGCGCTTTCAGGCGCTCATCACTTAATTCCTCTCCAATGACTTTCTGTTTGTCTTTCTTCATGGCTGACTCACTGTTCAGTGTTTTATGGGTGGGGTTTGTCTGGGCGAAATCGATAAGCAGGTGGATATTCTACTAAGTCGAAAACAAAGATATATAATCCCAATAGGATATTTTGAGATTACGTTAAGCATAAAAAGAATAAAAGAAAATGTTTGCAGCGAGATTTAGACAGGCTCTGATAATGCATTGCCGGAAAAACGGTCTGTCAGGCGACATGATTTTGACAAAGAGTTTATTTTACCGGGAATCACTGTCCGGTTGTCTGTTTTCTGAAATCACTATTTTCTTTGTTATTGAAGTTTTCTTGCACAGCTACAATTGGTTGAGTGATCAAAGGAATGTTTGAGGGCCATTATGGAAAGGGCATCTAATACAGGTTCGCTTAGTTTACAGCAACTGGACACGATCAAAACTCTTCTTCAAGAAGGGAATGAAGTTACCATTACATTTGGTCTTAAGGGTACGGTTACCATTGAGGCAGTAAAGGTTTTATCAACACCGGGTCTTAAGTTATCAGACCAGGAACCAGGTGCATCCGGACCCAAAAAGATACCCCTTGAGCGGAGAAAAGTTGAGATAGCCGCTGAAAAAGATACGGTATCCATTCGGGAAAAAGTATTTAATAAACTGAAGCAGTTTAATACAAGCGTTAGCGAAAAATTAAAAAGTTCATTCAATAGTATCAAAAAAGCCGTCAAACATGAAAACTGGGAAAAAATTCCAGACACATCAATAAAGGGTGGCTCTGACCAGTTGAAGCTTGAAGCTCAAGCACACAATGACAGAATTGATCAACTTGAGAGTGCTGAGAAACAGGAGGTTGATAAGCAAACAGAACTGGATAACCTCAAGGAGCTCTACAAAGATACCATTAAGGTTTGTGAAAATCCTGATGGCGCGATCCATAGCAAAAAGAGAATATATCTCCCAATTCCAATTGAGGACGCTGATCCTGTGATAATTGCATCAGCGGATCCTGGAGCTCGGAAAGATCTGGTAAATTTGGTGATTAAGCAGGTTGAAAATTCAGGTTTGTCTGATCGAATGGAACAGCTTGATTCAGAAATACAAAAGCTGAGAACTGAGCAGAAGCAGTTGAAATCTTCATTAAAAGAAAGTGGTAAAGAAATTCTCAAACATTTTAAGGAGCAACAGCATACTCTGGAACAGGGCAAGGGCAGAAATACCAGGCTATCTGAATTACAGGATACGTTGACTCAGCAGCGTATCAAACTGGACGATAAGGTTGACCAGTTGCAGACTGAAATCAGAGCACTGAAAGCAGAGAAGCAACAAACACAGGAATCCGTTGCTGAGCAAAAGAAGCTTCTGTCAGACTTGAAAAAACAACTGAGTCTGCTCAGTATGATCCCAAAAGAGCGTGAGGGAATACCGGAAGCATTTAATGCTACGGTGAATAGAATTGAGAAAGCGCAAAAGATTATTGAAACTGGTAGTGACAGGTTGGAAGCAATACCCGGTGAGATCAAGGAGAAAAAAGCAGAGCTTGATACTAAGATGAAAGAAGTGGAAAGCTTGCAAAAAGGCAAAGAATTGAAACAACAGGAGAAAGCTGACAAGAGAGAAATTGAAGCTGAACAGAATATGCTTAAACAGCAATTAGGTAAGAAACTTCGAAAAAAATAATCTTTTATCCAAAAAACATTCTAAAACCATGGAAAGGAAGGAGTCATAGATATGACCGCTATAAGTACCAACCGAGTTGATCAAACTCAAAAACTACCTTTTGCTATAAAAGCAGATATTGTTAATCCAGAAGTAGGATTTCTGAATGGGAAGCAGGTTACTATTCAGGAGATTAATCCAGAAGAGTTTGTCGGTATCCAGGTTTCTGAAGGTAGGTTTGAAGAGCTTCCTAAAAGCATCAGGCCTGTAAAGGTTGCCTTTAAAGATTTTCGTCAGTGGCTCAGTAACTGCCGTCCTGTTAAAGGAATAAAGCATTTGGTGATGGGCAAAGGCAGGAGGATGGTGAAAAATCAGAATTGGGGAGAAATTTCTGAAGCTCAGGCTGAAAAAGCTTTAAAAGCTGCTCACAGTAATGACAAAAAGCAAATACTGGCGGAAGAAATTCAGAAATTTAATACAGATTTGAAGACGCTCGGTCAGAAGAAAAAAGATCTTAACGAGTTAAAAGTGCATAATGATCAATTCAGAGAAACGTACAAAACTATATTGTCGATTGTTGATGGAGATTTGTCATCTTTACGTGATGGATCAGTGATTGTTTTACCGCCGGCCACCGAGGGTGGAGAGCCTCAGTTGGTGGCTTTGAATAGTAATTCAGAGAGAGTGCGTAAAAATGCTGTGAGAAAACTTGCAGATATTTTCATTGACAGTGAGGCTTATGATCTGTTTAGCAGGAATGTGCATCAAGTCTCTAAAATTGAAAAAGATCGTAATAAATTAAAGTCATCTTTGGCTAAGCAGGCAAATAATTTTAAAAAAGAACATCAGGGGCTTATTAATGAGAAAGCTGATGACTTCAAAGAGATTATGGTTCTTCATCATCAGAAAATGAAAAAACAAGGGACTGCAGCATTGAAAAGAGCTGAAGTCAAATACACTAATACAATAAATAATAAAATTAACGATAAAGTTTCTGAAGCTAACAAACTGAGCAGTGAAATAACAGCGCAACAAGCCAGCATTGGCAAGATCCAGACTGTCATTGCTGAGAAACGGGAAGAACTACAAGGTTGCGAAATGTCGTTAATGTTGGCTGGGGATGAGGCCAGGCTGCCTGAAGGCGCACCTAGAATTTCAACGCCTGAAACCATTAAAAAAATCAGCAGTGTTAAAGAAAAGCTTCTCTCAGAACTTGGAGTTGAGCAGGAAGAACTTGAAAATCTGCAAAATGCCCTGAAAAAAAATCAGGACGATCAAATACAGGCTATGAAAGACTTAAAAGCTCTGCAAGCTGAGAAAGAGAAAGAGCTGACAGCATTACAAAAAGCACGTAGGAAACTCGAAAGCCGATATGATGATAGAGCTTCGGAGATGAGCAAATTGTATGACCAGGATATCAAGGCTCAAAACCAGACGGTAACCAAAATGCTCAGTGGCTCTGGATTAAAAAATAAAGACACTGCCCAACCAGAAACTGCCCAACCACAAGATGACCAGGAAAATAATCCTGAAGCATAACACTGGCGAAATGGGTTAACCCAAATCAAAAAGCCTCCGGACCGGAGGCTTTTTTTCTAAGAAATTACAGGATTTCAGTGACCTTTCAGGGCATAAATGCCATTGGCATTACGCCAGTAACCCTGATAGTCCAGGCCGTAGCCAAAAATATAGCGATCTTCGATTTCCAGGCCGGTAAAGTCAGCCTTCAGGCCCGGACGGGCTTTACGGTCATGCTTTTTATCCACCAGAACCGCAGTCAGAACGCTGGCAGCACCTTCTTCCTTACAAAAATCGATAATTGCGTCGAGAGTATGCCCTTCATCCAGAATATCGTCGATGATCAGGACGGTACGATTTTTGATGGTCTGGGTTGGGCGAACTTTCCACTCCAGGCCGCCACCGGTCAACTGGTCCCGGTAACGGGTTGCATGCACGTAGGAGGCTTCCAGGGGGAACTGCATATGAGTCAGCAGTTTGCCGGTAATCACCAGGCCTCCATTCATTACGCAGAATACCAGCGGGTTGCTGTCCGCCAGCTGGTTGGTGATGTTGCGTCCCATGGTGGCGATGGCATCTTCAATCTGCTGCTCGTTATAGAGGCAGTCGGCTTCATCCATCACTTGCCGGATATGGTCGAGATCAACAGACATGTTGTGCAAACCCTGATCGTTTGAGTGGCGGCCGGTCACGCCAGTGAGTCAACTCATGCAGTACAGGTGTCGGACACCCTGGCGAGCGGCGGTTCATTTCTGGTTAAAAAACCATTTTTACTCTCCTGTGGAGAGTTGGAAACAGTTTTCACGAAAAGCAAAGCAGGAAAAAATACCGTTGTTGTCGTCAATGGGCAAGAGAAAACTACATGATTGTTGCGGTTGTAAAAACCTATGGGCAGTGCGGACATCCTGTGGGAGAATAAGAAGGTTTAGGCGTTGAAAGCTTTTGCACGATCATTCTCTCAATGAGTGCTTACTCAGAAACGTTTTCTATCTCAGCCATTCATTTTTTACTTCATTACCCATCCACCTCCAATCAGACAGTTGAGGTCATGCATGAGCGTACAGGAAATCAGGCATCCGCTGGTACAACACAAGCTGGGACTGATGCGATCCCATGATATCAGTACCAAGGGCTTCCGTACCCTGGCCAGTGAGGTTGGCAGCCTGCTGACCTACGAAGCAACCAAAGACCTGGAGCTGGAAGATACGGTGATTGAAGGCTGGAATGGTCCGGTGACCGTTCAGCAAATCAAGGGTAAGAAAATTACCATTGTACCGATTCTGCGTGCCGGCATTGGTATGATGGATGGCGTTCTGGATATGATCCCCAATGCCAAGGTCAGTGTGGTGGGCCTGTACCGCGACGAAGAAACCCTGGAACCGGTGCCTTACTTTGAAAAGCTGGTCAGCAATATTGATGAGCGTATTGCCCTGATCCTGGATCCAATGCTGGCTACCGGTGGTTCCATGTTGGCGACTATCGATATGCTGAAGAAGGCAGGTTGCAAAGAGATCCGCTGCCTGGTGCTGGTGGCTGCGCCGGAAGGTATTGAAAAGATCTGCTCAGCGCATCCTGACGTGAAGCTTTTTACCGCATCTGTTGATCAGGGGCTTAATGACAACGGTTATATCATTCCGGGCCTGGGTGATGCCGGTGACAAGATTTTTGGTACACGATAAGTAACGAATAAGGATAACCAACAATGAGTCATTCAGCACAGTCGGGGGAAACCCTGCAATCAGAGATGTCGCTCTGGCGGCAGGCGCTGATGGGGGGGCAGATGCTGTTTGTTGCCTTTGGTGCTCTCGTTCTGGTGCCGTTGCTGACCGGGTTGGATGCCAATGTAGCGTTCTTTACCGCAGGTATCGGTACCCTGATTTTCCAGCTGATCACCCGTCGGCAGGTGCCTGTCTTTCTGGCATCTTCTTTTGCCTTTATTGCGCCGATGACGTTCAGTATTCAATCCTGGGGCCTGGCGGCCACCATGGGCGGCATCATGGCAGCCGGTGTGCTCTATGCCATATTGAGTGTCCTGGTCAGGTTGCGTGGATCCGGCGTACTTTACCGGCTGTTTCCACCCGTGGTGGTCGGGCCGGTGATTATGGTGATCGGCCTTGGCCTGGCACCGGTTGCCGTGGGGATGGCAACATCGCCTGTTGAAGGGTTAATCTCTGCTGATCAGGCTCTGTTCCTGGCTGCGATCTCGCTGCTGGCCACCCTGCTGGTGGCAACCATGGCCGGTGGGATTCTGCGACTGATTCCCATCATCTGTGGTATTGGTGCAGGCTATATTGCCGCAGTGATCATGGGTGTTGTGGACTTTCAGCCTTTGTTTGACCGCCCCTGGTTTGCTATTCCGAATTTCACCACCCCGGAACTTAATTGGAATGCGGTGCTTTATATGATTCCGGTGGCCATTGCCCCTGCCATTGAGCACATTGGTGATATGCTGGCGATCAGTTCGGTGACCGGGAAAAAGTATCTGGAAAAGCCGGGGCTGAAAAATACACTGCTCGGTGATGGCCTGGCGACGACGGCTGCGGGTATGTTGGGTGGGCCGCCCAATACCACCTATTCAGAAGTCACGGGAGCGGTGATGCTCACCAAAGCCTACAATCCCGCTATTATGACCTGGGCCGCAGTCATTGCCATTGGTGTGGCGTTTATCGGCAAAATTGGTGGATTCCTGTCAACCATTCCGGTGCCGGTGATGGGCGGTATTATGATGCTGCTATTTGGCTCCATTGCCGTTGTTGGCCTTAACACTCTTATTAAGGCAAGGGTTGACCTGGGACAGCCCCGCAACCTGGTGATTGTCTCTATCGTGCTGGTATTTGGTATCGGTAATATGGGCATTTCACTGGGTGAATTTTCACTGAAGGGCGTCAGTCTTTGCGCACTGACAGCAGTCATTCTGAATTTGCTGCTACCCCATCGTGCCGGGGAAGATCGATACCAGTCTGCTGAAGCTGGCAAAGAAGACATTGCCTGAGAAGCGGAAAAAGGCGGTACTGTTTTTTAGTGCCGCCTTTATGGATCAGGCTGATGCTGACTGTTTTTTTTGATTCTGCTCCTGCGTGTTCATCTGGATGAAATACGTAATGCCGCATAACTCCATCAGTGAGGCAACATTATTGGGTACGTTATAAAGCGAGAGATAGAAATGTCCTGCCAGCTGTACCTGACAATGAAGGAGTAATTGCAACCCATCGCTACTGATGCTTTTGAGTAGCGTGCAATCCAGTACAATATGGCTGGTGTCGATTCTGGTTGCATTCTCTACAGCATTCTCCAGTATTTGGATGGTACTGGCATTAAGATCGCCATCCAGAATAATCAGTGTGTAGTTTTGATAGCTTTCGAGATTAATGGTTAATTCCATACTCCTTCTCCCGGTGTGATCCCTTAATGATCGAAATAGTAAGGGCTGGGGCTTTGTTTTTGCATAACACTCTGGTTACAGGGTCTGACAATATTGCCAAGCCATAGTTCATTTCAGGAGGTTTTTTTTGCGAGGAATGTTTTGCGGTAATTGGTTGAAATATAAATTATTTTTTAGTTTGACAAATCATTTCCATGCCAGTTTCGAAGCTTTTTCGTACATCTTGAGTTTGGCTTCCAATTGCTTTACACGAGCTTCTTTATCTCGAAGCTCCAGTTGATAAAGATCATTACACTGGAGTCTCGCCGGTCCGCCAAATTTATACACGAGCTTCACACCAAACTTATTATTATCTCTTGCGCTATTGTTGTGTCCTCTTTCATACTGATTATCGTAATCGTCATTTCCCATTTCAGCATAGGTCTCCATACTCCATGGAGAATCATCAGCATCGAAAGAACAGGAGATTCCATCAGCAGTACGAATTGAGTCAGCAAATACATGCATGGAAAGCGTCATAGCGGCAATAGTAATAAGTTTCTTCATTTGTCTCTCTTACTTGTGCTGAACGGTCAGAGTGATGATCGCGTCATACGTTCCTGCTTTGACATCTGTCCGTTTGATATTCACGAACTGAGCTGTAGCAGGATACACTTTGTCTGATTTCAGATTGATGAAATCAGCACCGTCGGCTATCTTGTGGGCATTTGAGCCAATACCCATATAGAGACCATCTTTAAGATCATTAACAGGTTGACCCGATGGAGTATTCAGGGATGCCAATTCGGCACGGACAGTCAATGTTTCTCCCGTATTGGAAATAACTTTGAATGTCGTTGGATTGGAAGCAGCTTCTCCTTTGAATCGAAGAGCACCTTGTGCATCGGTAATTTCGATTCCATACATTGGATCAACGTCAGTAGAAAACTGCATTTGATTATCATCAAGAGCCATTGCAGAAGTAGAAACGAAAAGTGTAGCAGCGAAAATGGATTTGATGTTCATGATTTCCTCAAATAATGAATACGAGATCAGCGTTGGTACAAACACGAGTCCTGAATAGATCACTCTCACCGGGGATCGAAACAGAACAGATTTGAAACCTCTGTGGTTTATTTGATGTTTTGAATATAAGAGGTACATCAATCTTCATGGTGGAATGAGCCCGGATCACTCCAGTTGTATCAATCACTTCACCATCTACAGTGATTTCATAGTCAGACGATTTCGACATCGATGACACTTTGATCTCTACTGTTGTGACTCGTGTCATTCGAATCGCTTCTTCGATATTGTCTTTGCCACCAATGTGAATTGGACTTTGTGTCTGGGCAAAAACAGAAGACGAAAACATCAATGCTAAAAATAATTTTTTCATTATTAGTCAGGGGGATTGCCTTCCCTTCTCCTGGATTCAAGAGCCATTTCAGAATCAACTGGATCGAAAGAAGTGGCCAGTAGGGTGGCAACAAAAGTGATATTAAATTTGGTTTTCTTAAATTACATATTCAACTCCAAAATTAATAACTTCACTAAATTTGAACGATGATTTTACCATCTTGATTAATAAAACAATATTTACATTACTTATGAGTCTTATCAGTTACGGCTACGCGATATCCTTCAGGCCAATAACAATGGATGTTGTTCGGGTGGCGATCCAGGCAAAATCCAGCTCAGGCCCTGTGTTGACTTGCGGCAACTCGCCAGGGGCGTGAATGGTTCCACCATTGATGTAAAACAGCACTGTATCGTACTGCAATGGTGGTGGCTTAAAGAGGGTTAACCGATGTTGCCATCAAGGGAAATCCACTGAAGCCTTCTCTCCCTGCCGCCAGCGCAGGGAGACCAGGTTGGTATGGATGATGCCTGCCTCAGGGGATAAGTCATCACGCCTGACGGTTGTTGAAGAGATCCCGATTATCGTCCGGCAGAGTAATATTTTTGTCATTACACTTGCTAAATAGATTGATTGGGATATAAATCCATCAAATTCTTAAAAATAACGTAATTTCATACTGGGAAATAAATATTTATATCTGGCTATTTGCCCAGTATCCAAAGGAGTTCTGGTTTGGCTGTATCGACTTCGGCAGAAACATCATGGAAAGAGCCCGGTTTTCTCCATGCTTTTATCACCCTTGCTGCAATCATTGGCGTCATTAGTGTCGGGCTTTTTGTTCTGGAAACCAGCCTGCACAGCTTGATTCTGTTGTCCCTGATGATCGCTTCCATCAGTGCCTTTGCCCTTGGCTATGACTTTCGTGCCATTCGGGGTGCCATGAATGCCGGGATTAGCGGAGCGCTGACGGCGATTTATATTTTTATTCTGATCGGGGTACTGATCGCTGCGTTTATTCAAAGTGGTACGCTGGCAACATTGATTTACTACGGTATTGAATTTGTCAGTCCGGCGCTTTTCCTGCCTGCCGGGTTGCTTCTCTGTAGCCTGATGTCCCTGGCCACTGGTACCAGCTGGGGAACGGTTGGCACCATGGGGGTTGTCCTGATGGGGATCGGGACCACCATGGGCATACCCGCTCCCCTGGTTGCCGGAATGGTTATCTCAGGTGCCTGCTTTGGTGACAAGATGTCACCGGTTTCTGATACCACTAACCTGGCTGCCATGACCTCAAGAGTTGATCTCTACTCCCATATTCAGAGCATGCTGTTTACTACAGGACCGGCCTATCTGCTGGCCCTGGTGATATTCTCGCTAATGGGGCTCGGTTACGCTGAGAACCCGTTGCCCGCTGAACAGTTGTCCGCCATGCAAGTGGCTTTAAAGGATACCTTCACGATCAATGCACTGACTTTGTTACCGCTGATCGCCATGTTGTTGCTCAGTATGGCCCGTGTTGCCGCAGAGCCCAGCATGATGGTGGCATCCTCTGTTGCGGTGGTGCTGGCTATCGTCCTGCAGGATCAGAGTCTGCCCACGGTGCTTAACAGTCTTTATGGCGGCGGCACGGTTGCGACTGGCCTGGAGAGCCTGGATGCATTGCTTGGACGAGGGGGTATCACCTCAATGATGTGGACACTGTCATTATCTCTTATGGCCCTGGCATTGGGTGGTATTCTGGAGCGTTGCCGTTTTTTGCAGGTGCTTATACAAACGATTGTGATAAAAATAACCAGGGCATCCACTCTGGTTGCGACCACCGTTATTGCCTGCTTCACGGGAAATCTGACCATGGGGGAAGCTTACATATCGATCATATTGGGTGGTCAGCTGTTCAGTGAAGCCTATGATCAAAAGGGCGTAGATCGCCGTGTGCTTTCGCGCTCTCTGGAAGAAGGGGCGACACTCACCACAGCGCTTATACCCTGGACTACCGGGGGTGCGTTTTTTGCCTCGACGCTGGGTGTTGCCGTTATTGAGTATGCGCCCTGGGCTCTTTTAAACTGGCTCAGTCCGGTTCTTGCTGTGGTACTTGCCATGATGGGTTTTGGTCTGTTCCGCAAAGGCCAGGATCTTCAACAAACCAGTCCGGCAGTTTAAACATTTAACGGGAAGTGTTCAGGGCTTCCCTTGTTTCCGGGGTTATAACCAGTCGGTCAGCATGACGCCAATGCTCAGTCGATTAGCGCTATCGTTGTAATCAATCAGGCTTTCACCGTAGCCATTGAAGTATTGAATATAACCCCGGAATCTTTTGTTAATTGGAAATGACCAGTCCAGTTGAACGGCACCTTTGTTATCACTTCGCAAATTATTTCTTAACGTCATGCCAAGATTGTGCTCCCGGACCTGGTAACCCAGATGCAACTCACCATGGCCCATATACTTTTCAATATCAGGGTTATCATCCCCCCGGGAACTGCTTTGCTGGCCGGGCTTTTTTTCCGGCTCCGGAATCCGCCACCAGGGTTTGATGCTCACCACAACATTGTCTCTGGAAAAAACCAACTGTGCGTAGATTCTGTTCCAGCTTCTGGAAAGTTCTCCGCTGCGACCATTGGACTGGTGAGTCAGCCCGGCAAAAACCGCATTTAATTCAAATCCCCAGAGCTGATGGTTGGTGGGGAAAACCATATACACTTCCGGCTCATGATTGGTTTCCCGAAAGGGTGCCGAGTTACTGTTATAAGCCTGCCACCAGGAGGTGTTGGTGTAGGCAACGAAGATATCACCGTAACCATTGAATACTCCCTGGGCCAGGGGCGCTTTCATACTCAGTTGAAACTTGATCTCGGTACTGGAGAAATCATCAATATTCCGGATTTCAAAGGGGCTTGGGTTAGGGCTTTTATTGTAGGAAATGGGTAGCAGGTAGTTGGGTCGGTGAGGTGTGATGGCAAACCGGTTGTCCAGAGTTTCTTCTTCTTCCTGTAACCGCTGTTCAACGACGTTATCAGCGTCTTCCGTACTTTCAGCGACAACTGTCTGGCATTGCTGGCGGATTTCAGCCAGTGTCAGTGAATCAGCACCTTCTTTGAGTTGTTTGTATAAACAGTCGTTATAAGCATCAGAATAGGCCGCTATTGGCAACAGGCATAGGGTTAGCGCTGGAAAAAACGAACTTTTATACCAAATCAATGCATTCATTATTAAGCCTTGCATTTGTTATCTGAAGCTAATTTATACAGGAAATTATCCTGTTGGCTATTGATGATTACAATAAATCAATGGATGGCCTGTGCGTTGACCCGCTTTGCATTTCAGGCCAGAAATTGTTTCGACGCACAATCCCCTGATTCAAGGAAATGTATTTTGGCTGGCAGACTTAAAGATTTCTTTCCTCATCGAACTGGTCCGTTGTCAGCTGAACGTTTGGCCAGGGAATAAACAGGGCGATCAGGCTGATCACAGCAATAAGAGAAAGGTAGATAGCCGGTCCCGTGGTATTACTGGAGTATTTAGCCAGTAATGTTGAGGTAAAAGGGGCGATGCCGCCAAAAATTGCAAACCCGAAATTGTAGCAGGTGGCAATGCCGGTATAGCGAATCTCCGTTGGAAAAAAACTGATCAACAATGGCGGCAGTGCACCCGATGCAGTTGCTGCCAGCAGGCCACAGATCAACAGGATCTTATTCAGTTCGGCGTCCGGTGACGAGAAGTACTGAAACGCTGGCCAGGAAGTGGTGGCGACAACAATGGCCATAATGCCCAGAATCAGTTTGTGATTCATCAGGTCGGACAGCAGCCCGAATATCAGACAGAGTGGCGATAGCATCAAAAACGCCAGGGTGGTGTGCCAGGCAACGGCTTCCCTGGGAAACCCCAGCAGCGACGAGAGGAAACCCGGCATGTAAATGCTGTAGATAGTCACGGTTGATCCACACAGGCCAATGGTCATGAGCCCGCAGATAACCCCCCGGGTATGTTGTGTGAAAAGGAGAACAATCGGTATGGAAGCCTGTGCTTTGGTCTGGTCCAGTGCTTCGAAAAATCCGGATTCGGAGAAGTGTTTGCGAATGTGATAGCTGATGATTCCGAGGGATCCACCGACCCAGAAAGGGACACGCCAGCCCCACTCCTTCATGGCTTCTGCCGGAAGGTACATTTCAAGCATGCCATGCACGAATGTCCCGAACGATACACCAATCATAATGGCCAGAAACAGAATGCCGATCACCAACCCGCGTCTTTCAGGTGTTGTCTCACTGAGATAAGTGATGGCTCCCGGAATTTCTCCCCCCAGGGAGAACCCCTGCAGTAGTCGTAACAGGATCAGCGTGATGGGGGCTGCTGAACCTATACTGTTCCATCCGGGCAGGCAGCCCATCAATGCGGTGGATACTGCCATCAGAAAGATGGAAAAGGTAAAGGTCTTTTTACGCCCATAGCGGTCCCCGAAGTGGCCAAAGACAACACCACCGAGGGGACGGGTCAGGTAACCAATGGCAAAGGTGGCAAATGTGTTGATTAATGAGGTGATATGGTCCTCAGCAGGAAAAAAGTTCTCGGCAATATAGCTGGCCATCAAGCCATATATCAGGAAATCGTAAATCTCCAGCATGCCACCCAGTGATATGGAAGATGCCAGCTTGTATTGACTGGAAGATGCGGTAATGCATCGTTTGGGCGTTGTTTGAGTCATTAATCCGGTAGAAAGTGGGTTGGTGAAACATGCAGGTGATGGATAAGCCATCTGCCATCGTGTTTTTTAAGCAGGTGAGTGGCTCTCAGGGACTGCTCTTCTTCAAGCTTTTCTTCCCCGGGCTTTTCTTCCCCAGTTTTTCGCAGCGTGGACAGTACCCACAGGCTCCCGGAAACAATGGTGTTTTCATCCGCATAAATCTCTTCAAGCCGGAAATTGACCGATTTGATATCAAATCGCCGGAACAGTTCTTCATACCAGAGGGTTAACTGGTCAACAGAGGTAATGGTGTCACCTTCAGCGTTCCAGAAAAGCAGACCCGGATCGGGTTGGTAGTGACCGATGATTGCGTCGAGATCCTTACGGCAATAGCTGTCAGCGATCTCTGAGAAAAACTGGTCTACCAGTCTGGTTGCCAGGTCGAGGTCAGCCATGGCTGTTTTCTCCCCTGTCAATGGAGTTCAATGCCAATCGGGTTTGGAGCATCGATTAAGAATAGCCCCCGTTTTGACAGCCGAATAAAACAATATGACTAATAATAAAAAATCAGTGGTTGTGTTGGAGTTACAGCTCAGGCTTTGGTGAGGTCTTATACCTTTAAGAAATAATGCTCCTTTCATGTGGCTGACTAAACCATCAGCATCTATCTTTCTTAGCATTCCTGAGACCTGTTGCTGCGAGCATTGGATACGGATATTGGTGTTGACCCTGGCCTCCATAGTTTGCCGCCTTATAGGGTGTTCATCCCCGGGAAGTCTGCTCACAACGGTTTCCAGTCATGGCAACAATTCCAGAAAAGAAAGCTTATTATGAAAACAATGACATTCTCCTGGGTTTCGCTGGTGCTTCTGCTGTTGGTTAGCCCGTTGATTGTGGCTGAAAACCGGCTGGATCCCATTAAAAAGTATATCCACAAGCATTTTGCCGATCAGCTGGAGATTTCCCGGGAGCAAATAGAGCAACTCTCATGGGTGCTGGCTAATCCAGTGGTGACACCGGAGTTATCTACACAGTGGTCATCGGCGGCAATCCATCGGGAAGTGTCCAGAGCACTATCCCGATTATATTGCCTTCAGCTGTTAAGAAATGGCTCCCACGAGGCCTATAAGGCATTTGTGGCACCTCAGACTGACCCTGATACTCCCAGGCTGTCAGAGCCATCGTTCCAGCAGCTTTCCAGGGAGATTGCGGGGCTGGACGCTATCTCTTATGAAGTTCTCCGGGCGACAGCCATTCTGGATGCGGTCACTTTATCGCCGGAGGCACGTAAGCGCGCTGCTAAAGCTCTGGCTAAGCCTGTTCCTGAAAATTCGGTGGATTTTCTATCGGTTACAGCACCCTATGCTGAGAAGATTTACCCGCTGGCTCGCTCGATTATTACCAAACACCCTTCAGCTGCCCGGTTGTTTGAAATTGTCTATCTGCCCCATAGCCACCTTCGCCATATGATGTATAACGAGGGCTCTTTGTCCATGTATACCGTGCTTAATACCGGGATACAGAACAAGAGCATCAGTCACGATGATATGAATCTATGGTACGACCATTGGGTGGTGAATATTGCCGGATTCCGTGGCCATTTGGAGGCAAAAGGCTCTGTTTATCTCACCCAGAATACCTGGCGGTCCATGAATCAACAGAAGTTACTGCTGGACAGGCTGTTCAGGGAGCCGAAGCTGAACCCCATGCAGGTCTACCTGCAAAAGCGGGGGCAATGGTTGCAACTGAATACTTTGACCAGAAATCCCAATGAGTTTCTTGCCCTTGCCTCCCTGGGGGCCACTGCAAGGTTGTTTACACCGGCCGAAGGCAGTGAGTTATACGCCAGCTTTAAAAGTCTGCCAGAGGATCAGCAGAAACAGTGGATTCAGCACAGCAAACGGCACTTAACCGCTTTGGCTACACCGCCCGCAACTTATGGGCCTGCCGTTTATGCCAATGCCATTGTTGTTGCCGGGTTGCCGGAAACCATTCGTAAAGTGCTGCCAGTGATGCTCAGGTTTTATCAACAGGCGGAACAGATGAGGGCTGAAGGCCAGTTAGCTGCTGATATGCCCTTGTCGTTCAGGGAGCTGGCCCGGGAGCCGATGCTGCACAACATTCTGACCAGTCACCGGCAATTCACCACCGTCATCAATTCTGATGATGGCGTGGCTAAACTGGTAATGAAGGATAAACCGTAAACGTGGATGTACACATCTGAACGCTAATCAGAAATCCAGGGAGGATTTATGTTTTACCAGCATTTTCGTCAGAATGTCGTTGGCCGTGATTTTGTTATTGGTGATTTGCATGGCATGTATGATCTCCTGATGTCCTCACTGGTCAACGTCGGCTTTGACCGGGAAAAGGATCGTTGTTTCAGCTGTGGTGACCTGATCGACCGGGGGCCCGCTTCCGAGAAGTGCCTCTCTCTGATGGAGGAGCCATGGTTCCACTGTGTTCGAGGCAATCATGAGCAGTGCATGATTGATACGGTCAGACACCCATCCGCCCATGAGATTGCCCAATGGGTGCTTTGTGGCGGTGACTGGCATCTGCAGGTCTCATCAGAAAGAATGAACAGGTATGCGGACATGGCTTCTGAACAGCCGGTTCTGATCTCGGTTGATCTTCCTGGCAACAGGCAGGTGGCCATTTGCCATGCAGAGTACCCGTTGCCGGTCTGGAATCCGGAGAAAATAGCATCTGATCCGGACCTGGTCTGGGCGATGCAATGGTCCAGGACCCGGATTCAAAGTGGGGATGATTCTGTGGTTGCCGGTATTGACCACATCTTTTGTGGTCATACCATTGTTGATCAACCGGTTACCCTGGGAAATACCCACTTTATTGATACCGGTGGCTTTGAGAGCAACTGCCTGACGCTGTTATGCCTCAATGAACTTGCTGAGTGACCGGGTATTAATGCCACTCGACAACTGCTCCCTGCCGGTGGCGGGTTTTCGGGTAAGGCTCGTTTTCCCGGTAACCAAAGGCAACCATCACACTGACGCCAAACTCCCCGCTATCCAGCAGACCCTCCTGTGCCATCAGTGGCTCCAGCCTGTCACGGTTGAAACCTTCAATCGGGCAGGAGTCAATGCCAATCTGGGCGGCTACGCTCATCATATTACCGAGGGCGATATAAGTCTGTTTACAGGCCCAGTCAAACATGGCCCTGGGTGACTCGGTCAGCCGGAAGTCACTGTTTTGAAAGTCGCGGTAGAACTCGCTGATCATATCCACAACATCTTCAGGTAGCTGTTTAACATTGCGCATATGGTCCAGGATGTATTCAGACTCATAATGCATGCTATTTTCTTTGCGGGCCAGAATGATGACAAAGTGACTGGCGGTGGGTAACTGTCCCTGGGCTCCCCAGCTGACGGTTTTGATCTTTTCCCTTAACTCAGGATTCTGGATGACCAGAAACTTCCAGGGTTCAAAACCAAATGAGCTGGGAGAAAGGCGCCCGGCATCCAGAATGAAATTAAAATCCTCATCGGGTATTTTCCGGCTGGCATCAAAGCTTTTGCAGGCGTGCCGGAAATTGAAGGCATCCAGAATTTGTTTACGCAGGTCAGTGTTCATTGTTCAGACCCTATACAACAGTGGTCGAGAGCTGCATTCTATTGGCATCAGGTTAAAATAGGAAGAAATCACAGAAATGACAGGCCTGACTTGCAAATTTCAGCACTTAAACAATGCTCAAATCTCGAAAATCCGCTGCCAGACTGATTTCAGAAGCTGGTGCCCCATGACTCAAGAGTTCCATAACCAAAGTCGAACGTTTCAGACGATTTGCTAATGCCAGAGGCGTCTCTCCGTTATCAAAAACACCACAAAGGTCAGCACCGCCATGAATCAGCTTCAATAAAATCCCGGCATTGTCATGTACAATTGCCAGTCGCAGTGCCAATCCTTGAAGGGCATTAACCTCTGCGCCGGAATCAATCAGAAAATCGGTGATTGGAATCGAACCACCAAGTACGGCAAATGCCAGAGGAGAGATAACAAACTGCTCCCTGCGCCTAAATAACTCATGGGGTATTAAATTTGCCCAGTGTATAGAATAATTTGGAGAACAATTCACCGACGCGTGGAAACGCTCAATCAGCTCTCTGACCAGGGCGAAATTATTGGAGAGAATGGCCTGGGTCAGCGGTGTAAGACCTCGAAAATCGGCGTTATCAATCCCGGAGCCCCGCTCGATAAGCGCCTTGATGCAGTCCTGCTGCCTGGCATAAGTAGCAATGCACAGAGGACTGAGGCTTCTTTTGCCATTAGACAGTACCGTGGATTCCAGACTGGCACCAGCATCTGCCAGTAAATGAATCATATCAACACAACCGTATTCCGCTGCGTACCCAAGAGCAGTCCCAATATCGTATGGCTTATCAATCTCGGCACCGCTGGCAAGTAACACCTTGACGATCTCCAGTCGATTAAATCTGGCTGCGGCACAGATTATCCACCCATCCATGGCGTTGACATCGGTATGGGTGATCAAGAGTTTAACGATATCCAGCTTGTCAAGTCCAACAGCAACCCACAGTGCCTCATCAGTGACTTTGGCATCTTTCGATATTAACAATTCAACCAGCTGTGCAGCAGACTTCGAAGTAACAGAACTGACAAGAGGGGTATACCGGATTAACTTGTTACCCAAAATCACCTCGTGCACATGGTTAATGTCAGCTCCGTTATCGATCAATTTCCGTACCACATTGACGTGGCCATAATGAGTGGCCAGCAAGAGTGCTGAATTTAAATCTTTGGCATCGCGCTTAGTCAAACAGCTGACCAACTCCACGAAGCCTTCTCTGGCAGCCAGTTCAATTGGAGAAAGTATACCGTCCTCTTCTGGCAAATTAATATCTACCTCCCGGGTAAGTAGAAACTCGACAATCGGCAGATGCCCATAGAGGGAGGCAACATGAATGGGCCCGTAGTGTCCCTTAAGGTCCTCAAGCTTGATGGTTCCGGTAATAAGCGATGGGTCCTTCTCCACCGCACCGATCACGGTAGCGACATTTCCGTCCTGACAAGCTTTGAACAGCTGCAGTTTCAGGTTTTCAGAACTGTGTGCCAGAGAGGCGTATCGGTTATCATTCAAAGCAACAATATCAAGAGTTTTGGGCGTTGTATTGCAAAGGATGCAAGTCCAGTCACCCAGCTGGCGACCATCAATCCAGGCATCATTACAGGCGTTATGGAATCTGTGCTGACATGGCAATATCACAACAGACCGTCCATTGAACAATGGTTCCCTGCATACAACGCATTCTTCAGGAGCTGACTCGGGCAGAGCACTCGCTGCTAACGGAGGGCCCGGCAAAGAACCGGGCAACAACTCTGAATGAATTGGATTCATTGTTAAACTCCAGGATTAGACAAAGACAATTAAGTGCCTCCTGGCTGTCAGGCATCGCGTTATCGCCGTTGTTGCATGACCTTCCGGCTTCCTTACCAATGCAAGACTAGCGCAGAAAAGCGCTAATCCCCATAAACAAAACCATTATCAATAATGCTGCCTCCCAACGCGAAGCTGAGGTATGTTAATTATCTTTAAGCAGGAATTGATTGATGCAATCATTGCAGGATATTGACTGGAGCTCCTGGCAGGCCAAAGACCCCGCTACGCTGACATTTGTTATCAAGGATGGGCAAATTCTGCTGATTCGTAAAAAGCGTGGCCTGGGGGCCGGAAAAATCAATGGGCCGGGAGGGCGACTTGAGCCCGGTGAATCTCTGCTGGAGTGCGCGATCCGCGAAGTGCAGGAGGAGCTGTGCATCACCCCGGTGAATCCTGAGTTCTGTGGAGAGAGCTGTTTCCAGTTTACCGATGGCTACTCTATTCATGTGCATACCTATGTGGCAAGGGATTTTACCGGCTTACCGGAAGAGACGGATGAGGCCATACCGCTGTGGTTCTCCCTTGATCAGATCCCCTATGAAGAAATGTGGGCAGACGACATTATCTGGCTACCTGAAATGCTGAAGGGGAACAGGTTCAAAGGACGCTATCTGTTCGATGGTGACCGGATGCTGGATTACCACCTGGATATTTTTTAAAAAAAATAACACGCAGGGGTTGGAATCGAATTAAACGTACATATATTAGCGGTAAGTAGCTGGCCATATGGAATCGAATATTTCTGGCTACCTGGGCTGGTACTATGCGAGGCACAACGGAGGGAGCATAGCCGTAGCTATGTGACCGGAGTTGTAACGAAGCAGAGTGCCAGCACAAGGAGTAAGAAATATACGATTTCATATGGTTAGCTACTTAACAGTGGCTCAAAGCAGCACTGTCAACCAAGGCTTGTTCATAATGAAAAGCCGATTTGATCAACATATTGCTCTATTGAGGATATGACCATGCGTACCTTTGATTTTGATTTCACCCCCCTGTACCGTTCTGCGATCGGCTTTGACCGGATGGCTCACCTTCTGGAGTCCATGAATGCCGGGCATTCCCAGACAACCCGAAATAATGGCTACCCTCCTTACAATATCGAACTGCTGGATGAGAACGAATACCGTATCACCATGGCGGTGGCCGGCTTTGCCGAAGATGAACTGGAAATAGAAAGCCGTGAGGGTGTACTGATTGTCCAGGGCAAGAAAACGCCAGACGATACAGAGCGAAAATACCTCTACCAGGGCATTGCCGAGCGTAACTTTGAGCGCCGTTTCCAGCTGGCCGACTACGTCCGTGTCACCGGTGCGACCATGGATAATGGTCTTCTGCATATTGATCTGGAACGTGAAATTCCAGAGGCGATGAAGCCAAGAAAAATCAATATCGGTAAGAACAAGCTGCTGGAAGCTGAAGCCGCCGACGGTGCTTAAGTAGCTGGCCATATGGAATCGAATATTTCTGGCTACTTGGGCCGGTACTATGCGAGGCACAACGGAGGGAGCATAGCCGTAGCTATGTGACCGGAGTTGTAACGAAGCAGAGTGCTGGCACAAGGAGTCAGAAATATATGATTTCATATGGTTAGCTACTTAACCATCATATTCTGAATAGCGTACGACAGTTATGAGAGGTGGCTTCTGCCACCTCCGGCAAAGACATTCCTCTTAGCTCCGCCAGACACTCAGCCACCAGTTTCACTCTTCCCGGCTCATTTCTCTGTCCCTGATAGCCATTCAATGGCATATCCGGAGCGTCTGTCTCAAGCACAATACTGTCGATTGGCGCAGTTGCTGCCAGGTGTCGTGTTTTACGGGCTCTCGGGTAGGTGATACCGCCACCAAATCCCAGCTTAAAGCCTAACTTCAAATATTCTCCGGCCTGTTGTTCACTACCGGAAAACCCGTGAATAATTCCGGCCCGCTCCGGTTTGCATCGTCGCAGTACTTTCAAAATGTCATCATGGCTTTTCCGGCCATGAATAATCAGTGGCATCTGGTGCAGGCAGGCCAGTTCAACCTGGCCAGTAAACAGCTCGAGTTGTTTGGCCTTTGTCTGGGGAGTCATGTTCCGGTCAAAAAAATCCAGCCCGGTTTCCCCTATGGCAACGACCCCGGCGGGACGTTGTTGTAATAGCGTATCCAATACATTCAGATGTTCGGGATGATGTTCAGAAATAAACCAGGGATGCAGACCAAGGGCCGTTACGATACTTACGGGACTCACTTGCGACAGTAATTCTGACTCATTAATCAGGGAAGGCCATTCCACCTGTTGAGTGGCAGGGATGCAGATATGACTGACTGCTGCCTTTTCTGCCTGACTCAACACCTGTAAACGGTCCTTATCAAAGACTGAAAAATTAAGATGGCAATGGCTGTCGAACAGAGACAGCGTATCGTTCTCTTTTGTCACAGCTGATTTTTCCTCTAAAAATGAATTTCAGGAGAATGTTCTTCTGTTTTCCGTTAGTAAAAAGCCTATAATGCCCGCCTGCAAGTAAATGTTGATCCAAATAATGATGAAAAAACTGTCAAGGCACTTATCCCGGTTTCTCCTTCCGTTAGCATTATTACTTGGCTTACTGTTGGTATTTTACGGATCCCGCTTGTTGAACAAGAGTGAAAATTCCGTCGATAAACAGAGGTTTCAAACGGTTGCTTATTGCAACACGTTCAAAGGGTGTCAGAGCAGGGTAGGGAATGGTTCGATCATGCTTAATATTTTGCCGGCGTCCATGCCGACGGGGCAGCCACTGGCTATCAGGGCAGAAGTTTCAGGGCTTGCTGCTGAAAAAGTCAGCATGGAATTTGTTGGGCGTGATATGCCCATGGGGTTGATGCCATTCAATTTACAGAAACAATCTGGACATTCGGCAGACGCTGACCTGTATACTGGTACCGGCAATATCACTTTTTGTACCACTGGCCGCAAAATGGTCTGGATCGCCAGGCTGAAAATGGAAACCAGAGAAGCGGTATATAATGTTCTTTTTGAACTGGACCCTTTAGAAGCAAACTCACAGCAGATTGCTATCCTCCCATAATACTTCTAATGAATAGTGGAGTTGATTAATGGAAAGCGGAACGATTATGTATACCAGGGTAGTCAGGGTTATGGGAACAATCGTACATAGTACGATGGCTCTGATGATGCTATTGACTGCGCACATTGCAATGGCTGCACAGGGCGGGCACAGTCATGCCTACGCTCACTTAAAAGAGCACTCTGAACCAGAGTTGCAGTTACTGAATGCCAGTGCCCGTGCAACCAAGCCGGGTATGTCCTCATCAGCTGCTTATATGACCATCTACAATGGTTCTCATCAGGCCGTACAGATTCGCTCATTGAGCAGCCCTGTTGCCAGGAAAACAGAACTCCATACCACAGAAATGAACAATGGCATGATGAAAATGCGCCGTGTGGATAACCTTACCATCAACCCGGGCGACAGGTTGGAGCTAAAGCCCGGTGGCTATCATGTTATGTTGATGGGCCTTAACAAACCTATAGCCAAAAACAGTGACGTGCCGGTGACGATCACTTTCAGTAATGGTGATCAGAAGACAGTGGTTGCTCATGCCACGGATGAGATCAAAGGCCAGCATATGGCGCATTGAGTAAGTGGAACTGTTGACTGGTCACACACAGCAGCGGCACAGATAAAAGACCATAATCCTTAGCGTCTCTGTGCCTCTGTGATTAAAAGAGTATGGTTAAAAGAGGATAACTCTTATCCCTGCTCCAACTCGCCAAGAATGGCTTCATGCAGTTCAGAAGGTGTCACAACAAGCCCTTCTTCTTCATTAACCGGGAACACGGCCAGCATGGTGTTATCCCGCTCCAGGCCGGGCGTCCAGCGCTCCAGCCACACTTCCAGGTTGATGGCTTTTGGCTGGCAGTCTGACCAGTCATCCACTGCCCAGGCTTTGGCGAAATCAGGGTGTGGCCAGATGGGCAGACACTCTTCACCATCACTGGATGACAGCTCTACCCAACCTTCCGGGCTGTGCAGGCTCCAGATCTCTTCCCAGTCCGCCACTTTTTTCAGAAAGTAATCATAACGCTCATGGTCAGCCAGCTTCTGAATGGATTCGAACTGTTTATCGTTGAGTTTGTAGGTCATCAGTCATCAACGCTAGTGCATAAAATAGTGGGGGGAGTGTATTACCTGCGCAGGATTGAAAGCAAATGGTGCGGTAGAATGGTGTTTTGAATTTTATATGACCCGCTTTCAAATAATACCGGAAGAAAAGCTCTGGAAGCTCTGTTTGGTGATGTTTTTTTCAACTATAAACAGTCAGTTAAGGCGTTGGCTCCAGTACACGGTTTCAATGTATATGACGGGTTCCCTCTATCAATGACGCCCAAACTCCGTTCGTCCTGAGCGGAGATTACACACCAAGCTTATCGAAATGGTGTACTAGGCTTACTACTACTAAAACGGTATAGTCCGCCCCCTGTTTTATAGTCTGTTTTGTGATCTATGAAGTTGTATAGGACACCGCTGAAGGCTTCTCTGTTGGCGGGTTTGGTTCTGGCAGCCAGAGAGCTTTGCTCATTTTGGCCCACTATGGCTTTCATGGAAGATGTTCTGTTTTTCCTGGCCGGTCTGATTGCCGGCATTCGATTGCCGGATCTGGATTTATTGATACCGGGGCTGTCCCACCGCTCAGCAATAACCCATTCCTGTATTCCTGCGCTGGTGATTTGGGTTTTCGGTTTTTCAGCCATTGCCGCAGGTCTGGCCCTGGGAATTGCCTTTCACCTGTCGTCGGATCTGCAACCCAAAGCCTGGACCGGTGGCGCACTGATCAAGTTTCCGTTGCTGGGCAGTATCGGGATGCTGTCGCCCATCTGGTTAATTGCCAATGTGATTGGTTGTCTGGCGATCTTTATGGAAGTGGTTTCCGGTGAACCTGTGGATGCCCGGCTGATGATAATGGCACTCTGTTTAATGGGGGCTGGCTGGTATTTTTTCCAGGAGGAAAAGCGCCCACTGTTACCGTTGATGACCCTGGGGTTTGCTATTTTGCTGGTTCATGCGGTACGGGGAGGAACTTTATCGGTAAAGCAGGTGTGGCAATATTTTGTTTAGGGTCTGTTGATGTTTTTGTTACCAGTTCAACAGACCCTCGGTTAGCCTCCTACCGGTCAGTCATGAACGAACTGATTATTGATCGACTGATAATGAAAACGGATTTTATGAAGCTGGCTTTCGATCTCCTGTTTGCTCATGTCCATCTCATCGGCCAGCTGATCCAGTGAGTTGCAGGTAAGCCTTAGCTTTTCGTTGACAATGCCCAGAAGGATAAAAGGGTTGAGGTTCTCGGGGGTTTCGAGTTCCATGGCGACGCTCCGTTCAAGTCAGCTGATGAAAAAATACAACTGGGAGGCTGACCGAGAATAGCGCTCGTCTAGGCGACCCCGTAGCGAGGATGGCAGAAAATTGAGGATAAAAAGTCGGAAATTTTTAGTGAATAGTGGTTCTATTTGCTAAAAATTTCCGACTTTTTAGACCAATTTGTTGCCACCGCAGTAGGGCAGTCTATTCTCGGTCAGCCTCCTGGCCCATGGCTGTAGTTAAAACATAGCTCAGCTATTTAACTTTGCCTGCCCGGGTTCTCAGTTGCTGTTGCCTGCGTTCGTCTTTCTTTAATTGACGACGATGGACAACGGTCTTGGCAACTTCTGCGCCCATATGGGCTTCACCTCGTGCCCTGGCCAACTGCATCTGTTTTTCACGCTCCGAAAACCGTGCTTTCTGCTGTTCAGTCAGCCGATCAAAACAGTGCGGGCAGCTGACACCCTGCTGGTACATATCACTTTGCTTATCGGCTTGTGTAATGGGTAAACGACAGGCGTTGCACTGGTCGTAGGAGCCCGGCTCAAGGTCATGATTCACCGTCACCCGTTCATCAAAGACAAAGCATTCACCTTCCCAGAGTGACTGCGCTTTTGGTACTTCTTCCAGGTATTTCAGGATGCCGCCTTTCAGATGGTAAACCTCGTCAAAGCCTTTTTCTTTGAGCAGGGCCGTGGACTTCTCGCAGCGTATGCCGCCAGTGCAGAACATGGCCACCTTTTTATGAGTCTCAGGATTCAGGTTGGCATCAACGTATTGCGGAAACTGCCGGAAGGAATCTGTCTTTGGATTGATGGCGTGCTTGAAGGTGCCCACCTGAATTTCGTAATCGTTACGGGTATCCACCACAAGGACTTGTGGATCACTGATCAGGCTATTCCAGTCTGCCGGTTCCACATAGGTCCCGACGGCCTTTTGTGGGTCAATGTCTTCCACTCCCATGGTGACGATCTCTTTTTTGAGTTTGACCCTGGTTCTTTTGAACGGCATGGATTCACTGAGGGACTCTTTGTATTCAATGGGGTTCAGACGGGTATCCCGGTTAAGCCAGGCCAGCAGCGCATTGATGCCTTCCCGGGTGCTGGCCACGGTGCCGTTAATGCCTTCCCGGGCAAGCAGCAGCGTCCCTCGGATATGGTTTGCTTCCATGGTTCTGAGCAGGGGTTCCCGCAGGCTGGTGAAGTTCTTCAGGGTAACGAATTTATAGAGGGCACAGATCACGATACGAGCGTCTGTTTGAGCGTTTTCTGGAGGAGAGAGTCTCATTGTCTTTATTGTCCTTGGTCAGCGGTCCGGAGCGTAAATCCGGAGCCAGATCCGGGAAAGGAAGTCTAGCAGAGGCAGGCAGCCTTGAAAAATCCAGCCAAGGCTACAATAGTGCAGAATAATAATGGCAAGATTAAGAATAACACCATGACCCAACCTGTAATTGAACTACTACAATCACACCGCTCCATTCGCAAATTCACGGAACAGCCGATCAAAGAGCCCTTGCTAAGAGACTTGATCAGCGCAGGCCAAAGTGCCGCCACATCCAGCAATTTGCAGGGTGTCAGTGTTATTCGGGTCAGAAACCCTGAAACCCGCAAAGCCATGGCAGATCTGGCGGGTGGCCAGACCTATGTGCAGCAGGCGGCTGAGTTTCTGGTGTTCTGTGCCGACCTGTATCGTTCCGGCTGGTGCTGTGACCAGTCGGGCAAAACCATGGCGGACGGGATGACCGAGCATTTCATTATTGCCACGGTTGATGTAGCTCTATTTGCCCAGAACGTAGTGGTCGCTGCTGAGTCAGCAGGGCTGGGTATCTGCTATATCGGAGGCCTGCGCAATGACCCGCAACAGGTCAGTGATTTGCTGGCGTTGCCGGAACATGTCTACCCCGTTTTTGGCCTCTGCCTTGGATACCCGGATCAGGATCCGGAGTGTAAACCCAGACTGCCGCTGGAAGCGGTGCTGATGGAAGAACATTACCAGCCTGTGAATAAGGCGCTGGTGGCTGAATATGATGAAACTATGAGAGCTTATTACCAGCGGCGGACCGGAGGCAAGCTGGATCGGGTCTGGTCTCAGGAGATGTCGGCCTTGCTGGGTAAAGAATCCCGGCCTCATATGAGGGCGTTTCTGGAGAAAAAAGGGTTCAGGATGCGCTGACCTTTTTAACCGAACTGAATCTCAGACGACAGATGAAAGGCTTGTGGTTCGATCCGCAAAGGCATTATTGAAAAGGGCTGCCGTCGGCAGCCCGGTTTTACTTGATATTGGTTAATACCCTGATCAAGGTTTCGCTCAGCTTTTGGCTGGCCTTGCTCAGGTTGTTCAGAAACTGTTCAACATTATCCAGTTCGATATCGATATGATCTGTCACGGATTTGATCGGCAGGAAGTCGATACCGTAAAGATGAGCGGTTGCAGCAACAGCGGCACACTCCATCTCTTTGGCCATTCCCTGGTTTTGCATAATCCACTGCCTGTCGATATCCGGCATATCGAGGGAGTTGCCTGTGGTGATCACTCCAGACTTATGCTCAATACCCTGAAAGTATTCGGGGCAATAGGCGGTTGGATAAGCCCCCATGGCAAAACGGTCAAAGCCTTTCAGGGGGACCCGGTGGTCATGGTAAACCACCGGCTGTTCGGAAGTGATGATATCTGCAATATCAGCATCGGCTGAAAAAGCACCGCAGGTGCCCGCGTTAATGATCAGGTCCGGAGCAAACTCCACAATGGCGGACTGGGTATTCAGCGCGGCAAATTCGGTGCCTATCCTGTCGACACCGTACTCAGTGGATTTGCCATTCAGAGAGATAACGATCTCCTTACCGGCAAACTCACCCTGAAAGCGGGGAAAGTGACTTTGCAACTGCGGATTGGCGGGCAGTTCGTGCAGTCCGAGTTGATCGATGATTGGCCGGGCTTCCGCTGCCATGGCCATAATGATCAGAATTCGTTTAGACATTAGCTCTCCAGCCAGATATCCCGGGCCCATAACCAGATTGATGGCCAGCTGTCGTCAGTCACTTCACCGTCAGCCCAGCGAACCACTTCTCCTTCTTCGGAAATGCCATAGTACTCACCATTGCATTCACAAATGGGGATCAGCTCTCTCGGCAGACCTTCAGCCCAGGCATTGGCCGCGACTTCCGGCAGATAAGTATGAGATTGGGGGTCGGTAACCGTCACTGGTTCAATAGAGCCATAAATAACATCACTGACGTGCAGCAGAAACTCCCGGAGCTCGTAGGGGAGGGGAATCAGAATCTGTTCTTCCACTTCAACCAGCTGGTCTTCATCCGGCAGTTCCAGTGGGACTGACACATCCAGAGAGCGTTCCCGCAGTTCTTCAATAATATCTTCCATTGTATGCGACCTTTGTCACCCGCTTTCTACGGTGGGAATATCCGGTAGGCAGGGTATTCCCGGCTTATTGCTTTTCATCCGGCTGAAATGAATCGGCCTGGTCAGGACTTCCGTTTTTTCCCGGAGAAAACAGCAGGCCTTTTCTTTGGCGCAGTAACTGAAGGCTTTCTGGTGCTGCCATTCCGTGATTTATTACCCGAACGCTGTTTTATCGCTGGCTTTCCTGTTTTCAGATCAGGTTTGCTTCGCTTGTTTCGGGTTTTACTGACGGGCTCCTCAATCTCAGCAGGACGCACCTCGCCATCTTCGAAGTAGGGGAGAGGCTCTATTTCCAGTGGTTTTTTGATCAGCTGCTGGATACCGGCCAATAACTTTTTCTCTTCCGGGTTCACCAGGGAGATAGCCCTGCCTTTTTGTCCGGCGCGGCCGGTGCGGCCAATGCGGTGCACGTAGTCCTGGGGAACTTTGGGCAGGTCATAATTGATGACCAGCGGCAGCTGTTCGATATCCAGGCCTCTGGCGGCCACATCCGTCGCTACCAGAACATCAAAATAGTTATCCTTAAAATCTTCCAGTGTGCGAATACGCAGGTACTGACTTTTATCGCTGTGAATGGCCTGGGCATTGATGCCGTCTTCTGCCAGCAACTCGGCAACCTTGTTGGCGGCTTTTTTGGTGCGGACAAACACCAGCACTTTCTGCCAGCGACCACCATGGATGAGATAGCTGAGAATCTCCGGTTTGTCCTGCTGGTCCACCGGGTAGAAAGACTGGGACACGGTATTAGCGGCAGAATTGGGGATTTCCAGTTCAATCTTGACCGGATGGCGCATGAAGTCATGGGCCAGCTGTTTAATGTCTTTGGAAAAGGTGGCAGAGAACAACAGGTTCTGACGTTTTGTCGGCGCGTTTTGCACAATGCGTTGAATATCGTCACGGAAACCCAGGTCCAGCATACGGTCGGCTTCGTCCAGCACCAGTATTCTCAAACTGTCAAGCTGGATATGCTTCCGGTTGATCATGTCCACCAGGCGACCCGGCGTCGCCACCAGGACATCAACGCCTTCTTTCAGAACCTGCAACTGATCGTCAATATCTACGCCACCATAAACGGCAGCTGTCTTGATAGCCGTGTACTTGCCATAGGTCTGAAAACTATTGTCAACCTGAATGGCCAGTTCCCGGGTAGGGACCAGCACCAGGGCGCGGATGGCTTTGCTGGCTCTCATCTGTGCCAGCCGGTGCAGGATTGGCAAGGTGAAACTGGCGGTTTTACCGGTGCCGGTCTGGGCAGATGCCATCAGGTCACGGCCAGTTAAAGCCATGGGAATCGCTTTGGCCTGAATCGGGGTAGGATTCTGGTAGCCAGCTTCGTTGACTGCCTGAAGCAGCAACTCATCCAGCCCAAGAGCGGAAAAAGGTAGGTTATTGCTCATGTGATGTATTACTTCCTGCGCTTGGGTGGTTCAAAACCGGAATCGGTTGAGGTGGTGGTTGCAGTGGCGGGTTTGGCTTTGGCCGCCGGTGTACGACGTTTGCCCACGTTCGTCTGCTCCCGGTGACGTTGTTTATCTGCCGGTTGTTTTTTACCAACGCCTTTTTTACCGGCCGGTTTTTTCTTGCCTGCGGCTTTGCCTGAGCTTTTCAGCTTTTTGGGGCCTTTATAGCTGCCCGGCAGTTCTTTGATGGTGCGTTTCTCAAACCGCAGCCGGAGGTAGCGTTCAATACTCGACATCCGGTTCCATTCGTCCGGCCCAATCAGGGAGATGGCCAGCCCCTGTTCTCCGGCACGTCCGGTACGGCCAATCCGGTGGACATAGTCATCACCGTTACGGGCCATTTCCAGGTTGATAACCAGTTCCACACCTTTGATATCCAGGCCTCGGGCTGCGACATCGGTAGCAATCAGAATGTTGATCTTGCCATCTAGCAGCAGGCGCATAACGTGCTTGCGCTCCCGCTGGTCCATATCCCCGTGGAGTACGCCGACCTTCAGGCCTTTAACCCGGATTTTGCCGACAAACTCCTCAGCCCGGGCTTTGGTATTGGTGAACACCAGGGCTTTGTCATAGGTTTCATTCCGGAGCAGCCAGATCAGCTGTTTTTCTTTATGGGCGGTATCGTCCGAGAGAATAATCTGCTGGTGGATATTGGCGTGCTTTTCCCGGACAGAGTTCAACTTCAGACGGGCAGGATCGTTCAATACCCGGTAGGCCATTTCACCCAGGCCCCGGACTTCCAGGGTTGCTGAGAACAGGAACGTTTGGCGTTCGCCATGGCACTCTTCCACGATGCTCAAAACATCGGGACCAAAGCCCATATCCAGCATACGGTCCGCTTCATCCAGTACCAGGTATTCCAGGTCGCTGAAATCGTGGTTGCCGTTTTTTATATGCTCAATCAGGCGGCCGGGGGTGGCAATAAGGATCTCCGGGTTTTTGCGCAGAGTGTTCACCTGATGGCGGTAGTCCTCACCACCAACGATCAGCCCTGCCTTGATGTAGGTATAGCGAGCCAGTGCTTCACACTCTTTTAACACCTGCAGGCCCAACTCCCGGGTAGGCACAAGCACCAGTGCCCGGGTGCTGGTTTTGGGCGAAGGGGTGGTGTGCATATGGTTGAGCATGGGCAGCAGAAACGCTGCGGTCTTACCACTGCCGGTTTCTGCGCTGACCATCAGATCCTTGCCGGTCATGGCCAGGGGCAGGGTGTGTTCCTGAACCGGGGTGGCCTGTTCAAACCCGAGTTCAGAGAGTGCTTTTTGCACCCGTTCATGGAGAGCCAGCTCAGAAAATAGCAATGGGGAGTTCCTCAACCATAGGGGAAATACGGTTTTCTAGAAGGGGGATAAATGGTGATGTATTTTATGACTGATGACGTGAAAAGCCAATATGTGAAAATTCATAAATAGTGAGTGGTTTGCGGTGGCTGAAGCAATGGGGGTTCAGTTACCCAACTCCCTGCATTGTTACTGGCTATAACGCTCCTTTGATATTACCATCCCGCTTTTCAGGCATAGTCTTCCCCGAATGCGTTTAGATAAATACCTCTGCGAAAGTACCGAACTCTCACGTGCCAATGCCAAAAAGTGTTTGCACCGGGGTGAAGTGACCTGCGATGGCATTGTGGTGAAAAACAGTGCCTTCAAGGTACCGGATACCTGTGAAGTCCGTTTGCTGGGAGAGCTGGTTAAAGCTCGCGGGCTGCGCTATATCATGCTCAACAAACCCGAAGATACGCTCTGTTCCAATGTGGATGAGGTCTACCCATCGGTTCTCTCTTTGCTGGATATTCCCAAGGCTTATTCACTCCATATCGCTGGCCGTCTGGATGCAGATACGACAGGGCTGGTACTGATTACCGATGATGGGCAATGGTCCCATCGATTGACCTCGCCCGTAAAAGTGTGTGGCAAGCGCTATCGCGTGCAATTAGCCGACCCTCTGCCAGAAGATAAGACTGCAGAACTGATTGAGCGATTTGCCAGCGGTATTGAGTTGAAAGGTGAGAAAGCACCGACCAAGCCTGCTTTACTGGAAGTTCTTGCATCCTCAGAGGTATTGTTGACCATTACTGAGGGTAAATATCATCAGGTTAAGCGTATGTTTGCGGCCATTGGCAATAAAGTGATGAGCCTGCATCGTGAACAGGTTGGGGATATTGCCCTTGATTTATCCCTGAGGCCCGGGGAGTGGCGCTACCTGACTCAGGATGAAATCGATTCAGTGTGATCGACTGACCCGGAAGAATAGCAAATAAGCCCTGTAATGAATGCCACCTTGCTACGGGCACTATGCTCAGACAGTCCCTAACCATTCAACTGTGGATCAGCGTGCGGACTTTTTTTGCATGGAGGCGGCAACGGTAAACAGGTAAGTTTCGAGGGCAACGGTGGCGCTAAATCCTTACCGTACAGGCACCAGACTTTAAATTGCGTGGCATCACGGCTTATGGTGACGATATGGCTGCTGTTGGCATTGAATTCTGCCAGGCCGAGCCGGTATGAGTGGTGCAGGGAGGCTTTTACCTGTAGCTCTTTGCGATCAGCCTCAATGCCAATGATCAGAGCTTTGCCGCTAGAGTCACAGATGGCAACATGGGAGCCATCGTGGTTAAACTGGCCTGAATGAGCCTCGCTTTCTGGTACAATATTGCCGATTTGCAACCACTGGCCACAGGCATTACGAGAGTCGATTCTGGCTTGGTGATTGACGCTGTGTGTTGGTGAGTTGTTTCCGGACAGGGTCAAAATTCGGCAGCTATCAGCGCTGAATTGGGTGTAGGTGATTTGACATTTATGGGTAATGGAACATTGCTGTGACCAACTCCTGTGGTCTACATCAAACTCGTAGATTTTTGCCGAGCAATCATCACTGGCTGTTATTATCAGGAGACTATTGGGACTAAAGCGGGCGGAGCTAACCTGCCGGGTATGGTGAATAACCGCTTTAAACTGCCAATTGTTGCCGATGTCACAACTGAAGATTTTACAGGTATGATCGCTACTGGCCGTCACGACATGTTTGCTGTCAGGGCTGAAGAAAGCTGTCCAAATCTTTTCTGAGTGGATGATGTCGGCTGTTTTTGTCCAACGGCCATCGGCATTAACGCTGTAAATCGTTGCTGTCTGGCCGTCATTCTGATTATGGCTGACGGTGATGATATGGTTGCCATCCGGGCTGAACCTGGCTGAGAACACCCTGCCATCATGGTTCAGGGTGGTTCTTGTCAGCCATGTGCCGTTTGCAAACTCATGGATTTTTACGGTGTGATCATCACTGGCAGTCACTATCAGGCGGCTATCAGGGCTGAATTCAGCTGAATTAACAACACCCTCATGGGTAATCCTCGCTATTAATGCCCAGCAGCCAGTTTGATCCACTGAGCAGATTTGTGCACTTTTATCGGCGCTGGCCGTCACTGCATGGCGGCTATCGGGGCTGAAGGTGGCCGACCAGATCTCCTTTTCATGGGCAACGGAGAGTTGCTCTGCCCAGCAGTCAGTGGCAGTACGGCTGGAGATTTTTACCGCCTGGTCGCCGCAGCGGCTCATTATATGGCGTTTATCAGCGCTGAGGGGGACCACCCTGACGCAGCCCCAGCGATGAATGGAGATCTCCCTGTGGTCAAGGTTCTTCGCTGAAAGGACATGAATTTTTGCACAGCAATTGGCACTATCACAGTTGGTTACCAGGTAGCTGACATCATTGGGAGTAAGTAGGGATAGGTCAGATTTAAAGGACTTGCACTGAATGTCTGATACTAAAACCGGGTTAAAGACTGGACAGTCAACCATGAGTTTAGCCACCCGGTAAAACAGGCGTTGAGGGAACGATGTTATCTTTTCCGGGTTGCAGGCCTCAAGGTCGTCTGTCTCCTCCCCGGCCAGCTGGCTGCAAAGACGGCTGACCAGCACTTCATCCCGGGTAAACTGCATAAGCCAGGCTTTCAGTTTATGTTGACTGATGTTTTTAGCGATCTGTGTGAATTGCTGCTGTTGTGATGTCTCGAACTGTGCGTACCATGCCTGGCTCCTGACGTTCAGAAGCCTGGCGGCTAAGTTCCTTAAATCCAGACAGGTTTGTTCTATCGCCACAATATCTCTGTGTGATAAATAACCCAAAATCCGTAATAAAGGTTCACTTGGCATGGCCAGTAATGGAAAGCAGTCCCGGGCAGGAACAATGGTGACACCATGTCTGGTGCCATTTTCTGTCGAATCATTGGTCTTAAGTAACTGCTCATTTTTGACGGGCAAAACCTCAGTTTCTGTTGTCATTTTAGCGATTTTACGGGGCTGTAGAGGTAGAGGATCGCATGTAGAATTTGCCAGTCTTTTTTGAGGAGTTACGTTCTCAAAAGCTAAAGCGTTATAGTCATTAGGTTGGCCAACTTTATTATTGGTATTCATCTTTAAACCTTCCATGGTGTGGCGTATGGGTGATCCTTGTTAATGGCGTGATTTAACTCGTGCGGTGGCTTTGAGTCTTCCGGAGGGAACAGGGATTTAATATCTTCGATCGGACGTACATGAAACTGGGTGAGGGTGTTTTGTAAAGGAATATGACAGGTGTCAGCCCTGGAAAAGGTTACCGGAACTTTGTGGAGTTTATCGTTGATTGACTTGCCAGCAAAAAAACGGTAACGGTCTTCGTGGACCTGGAAGACATGTAACAGGAGGTAAGTGTTGCCGGAATTGCTACCGTAAGTCTGCAATTCGAAAGCTGCACCGACATTGTTCGCTGTTATTTTAGGGCTCTGCATACTCTTATTCCTTTAAGTTTGTGATTGGGTATGTTGTTGAATGTCAAACAGCAAATTTTTAAGACAGATTTCTGAAGAAAAAGTTCGTGGTAATCAGTGTGACCGTGTTGGTAGGATCGGGTTCAGTTTCATTTGCTGAGATCACCTTGTCGGATGCAACCGGGAAAATGACTGGCTTTCGATGCGCTGATGTTTGAGAACCTACCGATCTGTTTTCGGTCAGCGTGCTGGCTGGACAAAAAGACTGAAGTTTTACCGATTTACCGGGGATCAGGCTCAGTGGTTTGGAATCGACGCAGGGCGGATAAGAAAAGGAGATCAAGCGGATATCGTGGTAATTGACCCTGAAGCATTCGGGCAGGACCCGGAACAAGTCCACTGGGCAGAAATGGAAAACTTTGATATTCGCCGATTGGTTAACCGAAGCCCGGGTCTTGTGCAGTACGTCATGATTGAAGGCAAAATTGCCGTTGATGATGAAAATCTGGCTCCGGAACTGGGTAAAGTCAGAGGGTATGGCCAGTTCATACCGGCTCGCTAAACATCATTGTTCAGGGAAGGATCAATTATACCAACGGTGCTTTCAGTAATAAGCCCGATGATATAGACGTCAGAGCGCAGCTGTCGGGCTACGCTCTATTTCTACGGCTGAGGACGATTACATCACACGCATGCCAGGCTGGGCACCTTCGTGAGGCTCAAGAATCCACAGATCCTTACCGCCGGGGCCTGCGGCCAATACCATGCCTTCGCTCACACCAAACTTCATTTTACGTGGAGCCAGATTGGCCACCATAACCGTATGTTTGCCCACTAGGGCTTCTGGTGCATAGGCAGACTTGATGCCGGCAAAGACATTGCGAGGCTCGGGTTCGCCAATATCCAGAGTCAGACGCAGCAGCTTGCCCGCCCCTTCCACCAGTTCGGCGTTGACAATTCTGGCGATACGCAGATCGACCCTGGCGAAGTCATCAAAGGTGATTTCGTCAGCAACAGGATCTTTCTCTAACCATTCAGAAGAAACAGAAGACGTTTCTGCTGGCTTATTGGATGATTCCATCTGGGCCAGGACCTCCTTACTGGCTTCGATCATGGACGCTACTTTATCGGCTTCGACACGGGTCATCAATGGTTCAAATTTATTAACGTTGTGATCCAGGAGCAGCGTCTGGCTGTCCTGCCAGGTGAGAGGGGCAACATTGAGGAAGGCCTCCGCTTTCACCGTCATGGCTGGCAGTACCGGCTTGAGGTAGATCATCAGCAGTCGGAACAGGTTGATGCCGGTGCTGCAGATGTCATGCAGAACCTGGTCCTTGCCCTGTTCTTTGGCAACCACCCATGGCTTCACTTCGTCAATCCAGGCATTGGCTTTGTCTGCCAGCGCCATGATCTCACGCATCGCCTTGCCAAATTCGCGGCCTTCATAGTGCACGGCAATACGCTGTGCCGCTTCCTGGAAGTCGGCAGTGAGTTCTGGTGCACTGTTATCAGAAGAAAGCCTGCCGCCAAAGCGCTTATTGATAAAACCGGCATTACGGCTGGCAATATTGACCACCTTGCCCACCAGATCCGAGTTTACCCGTTGGATAAAGTCATCGGTATTCAGGTCAAGGTCATCGATACGGTTGGAGAGTTTGGCGGCGTAGTAATAACGCAGATACTCAGGGTCCAGGTGTTCCAGGTAAGTCCGGGCGGTGATGAATGTGCCACGGGACTTGGACATCTTTTCACCGTTGATGGTCAGATAGCCATGCACATTCACACGGGTTGGGGTGCGATAGTTGGTACCGTGGAGCATGGCAGGCCAGAACAGGCAGTGGAAGTTGACAATATCTTTGCCAATAAAGTGATGTACCTCGCACTGGCTGTCTTTCTGCCAGTACTCATCAAAGTTCAGGTCATCGCGGCGCTGGCAGAGGTTTTCAAATGCCGCCATATAACCAATGGGCGCATCCAGCCATACATAGAAGTATTTACCGGTTTCTCCGGGGATTTCAAAGCCGAAGTAAGGCGCATCACGGGAGATGTCCCAGTCCTGCAGGCCGGCATCCAGCCACTCAGCCAGTTTGTTGGCAATTTCCTCGGAGATGGTGCCAGAGCGGGTCCACTGCTTCAGGAAGTCAGCAAAATCCGAGAGTTTAAAGAAGAAATGCTCACTCTCTTTGTCAACGGGAGCGGCACCGGAAATGGCTGACCGGGCGTTTTTCAGTTCTGCCGGTGAGTAGGTCGCTCCACAGGCTTCACAGTTGTCGCCATACTGATCAGAGGCACCACATTTCGGGCAGTCACCCTTGATGTAACGGTCGGCCAGAAACATCTGTTTCTCAGGATCATAAGCCTGAATGATATTGCGACTGACAATATGGCCCTTTTCCTTCAGAGTCAGGTAAATCGCTTCTGAGAGCTTGCGGTTCTCTTGTGAGTGGGTGGAGTGGTAATTATCAAACGCCACATGAAACTCGCCAAAATCGCGAATCCGTTCGATGTTAATGCGAGCTACGGACTCTTCCGGTGAAATGCCCTGTTTTTCCGCATGGAGGCTGATGGCGGTGCCGTGGGCATCATCAGCACAAACGTAGGTACATTGGTTGCCAGACAGTTTCTGGAAACGAACCCAGATATCAGTCTGGATATATTCCACCAGATGCCCCATGTGCAAAGGGCCATTGGCATAGGGCAGGGCGCTGGTGACAAGTATTTTGCGTTGGCTCATGCGATTCTGTCTTGATGGTCGGATAAAAAACGGGAATGCGGCATTATACAAACTGTCCAGAGGAAAGCCTATTGGTGAAAAGTTCCATCGTTGACGATAATCATTTACCTCCCAGCTGGTTAACTACTTAATTGGTGTTCCTGAATATCTGATCAGTCCTTTGACATCAGATTTCAGGAAAATAACCATCGGGGTGGCAAAAGACAGATGTACGTAACTGTCCCTTTACTTTAATAACAACGTTTAGTAAAAATCCGACTCTGCTTCAGCGTTTTTCAGTTCATCAAGCATTGATGCTGTTTTTTGCTCATAGGGTGGAGTAGCAGCAGAATCTTGATGTTCTTCGTGCCTGGTCCCCGGCAAATCCACTGAAATCGTTCTTTTGCTATCAGGAAGATCTTTTATCACAGAGCTGATTTCGGCCCGTATGGGGTACTGACTTTTGTACCCAGAGCTTTTAAATTTGCTGATTTCAGCATTCATACGTTGTTGAATAACTTCCAGGGCCGTGTCTGGCGAAAACGTCTGTTTGTAAACTTCGTAATGTCGCCTTCGGTACTCGTAGGTGATTTTAATACTGCGAGTGCGAGGTCCGTCAGATAATGGCAATGGCGTACCCACGGTTGCTGCTTTTTTTGCTTCGATAACAGGCTTTGCCGGGCTGGAAATGGATGCGGACCCGGTTCTCAATGGTTCTGCCTGCGGTTTTTGTGTTTCTGTTTGAACGGAGGAGGGGGGATTTTGTTCCACCGGTGCGGCCCATCTAACCGACTTTTTTCTGGCTGTTGGGACTACGGTATCCTGAGCCCTGGTGTTTTGATTGGTGTCCAGTCTTTCAGGTGTTTTTTTTGCTGGTTTAAGGTGGGGGGTGGCCACAGATATAACACTTATTGTGAGTGTCTTGTAGGCAGGCTTTTCTTTTTGCACTGATTCGGAGGTTAGCTGAATATCATCCTCATTTTTCGGGCTCAATTTGGCTTCAGCCAAACTGTCAGTCTCTGTGGCAGAATCACTCAACGATGGGAGAACTGAGGCTTTATCCGGTTGGGTGCCCGTTTTCTCAGGTTTGTCATTGATTGCTGTTGCATCGATTGAGGTTGCATCGTCATCTTCTTTATCAGCCCCACTGATTTCCAACTCACTCACTTTACTTTCAAGGCTGTGCGTTATGGTTTGGGTAATCGGATTCTGATCTGCTGCTGGTGGTCCGGTTCTGATATCCATAGGCGGCAAATAACTCGCAGAATCTCTGGTTATGACTTCATCTTCGAGATGACCACTATCTTTACTGCCGCTGGTTTCAGGCCCTGATTGATACTGTTCTTGATTGAAAAACTCATGAGTGGTTACAAACTGCTCCACGGCACTTCCTGGTGATCCCTGGTCTTTCTCTACATCAACTGGATATTCCTGAATTTCATAGACACCTTCTGTAGGAGATGCGGATGAGGAGGTACTAAGTTGGTCATCCTGTGAGAGCTGGTTTTGTAAAGCGCTGTCCGTTGAGCCTGATGGTGCTTCCACAGTGCCGACATCAGGCTGTTCAAATGTTGAGTCAGCAGCTGGATCATCCAGAACGGTGAGTCCCGCCCGTGTTTCTGATGATGACTGCCCAGTGATGTCCGGTTCAGTGATGTGTGTTTTGAGGCTCTGTTGGAGTATCGGTTTAATTTCAGTTGCCCTGGCCTGTTGGGGCGGGTGGCTGCTGAGGGGGGATTGAGGCTGATCAGCACGATGCTCCCGTTTAGTGGAGGTTAAACGTGGCAGCGACGCTGTGTGTCCTTCTAATAAAATCCTTAAACGTTCAGCCTGTTCTTCTGCCCTGGCGATAAGGGCAGAAAACGACTGGCTGTTGCTCTCCTTATTGGTGTTCAGGGTGAAAGCTGACGGAGAGTGTTGATCCGGGATTGTTCGCTTTCTGGTCGGAAGCTGTTTGGCATGTTCCTCTCCTGAGGGATGCAGGTGAGAAGCGAGTTGCAGAGTATCAGAATCAGGCGAGAATTTAGCAGTCTTCATACCGTGGTAAAGCGTTTTTGCTTCTTCCCTGGACGACGCAGTGGGCGAATGGGGAAGGTTCTGCTCACGGGGACTGTGGATTGTATGATCGTAACCTGAACCTGGGTATTGTAGGTCCATTCTCACTCTCCTGATTAAAAAACCTCCTCTTCAGATCATTGAGACCCTTTGAAAGTTTCCTGAGTTGACTATTTTATCGCTAAATAAATATTCGTATTTTTTAATTCTTTTGAAATCAAGGCGCTAATTTTTGCAACTGATGATTATATTAGTGATCTACGGCCGTACAAAGATGGTTTTGTATCATGAATTTTTTAATTATGTTTCGAGGCAATCGTTGATAAAATAATGTCAACAAGACATGGGCTTACATTCATCAGGCGACCTTCGGGCCTCACAAGCACTCTGGTTCGAGTGCGCTAATTGGTCATGGGGCAGTGCTGATGGTTTTTGTGTCCTTTACTCATTGCCATGTCATGGCTTCAGCAGCAAACTTCCCTGTCCGGGCTGACGATGGTTATTCCTGTGCCGCTTTTTCTGTGTTGACGAAACCGTATGGCAAACAGGGTGATATCATTGATCAAGCTAGACCAGAAACGGGAAGGCAGGTATTGTTGATTACATGACTGACGAGAACAAACATTACATTCGCCGGCGCAATGCGGGCGCATTACCCTGGGAAATCGAGCCGGATACCCGCAAGCAGGAAGAGCATCCTGTGTTTGGTCAGGCTCAGCCTGTGATCCGTGAGGGTGCCCGGGTTCAGCCCTTGCCGGAAGATTTTGCTCCATCCCGGGAAATTCTGGAGTTTCTCCAGGCCCATCAGGGGATACCCCTGGAATTTATTGCTACCCAGCTGGTTGATTTCAAGTTGTACTGGCATGAGACGGGTGAGGCGCGAAAAGCCTGGCAGAACAAGTTCAAATCCCACGTCATTTACCAGTGGAAGCGGAATCAAAGTGAAACAGGGCAAAGATCTCATCGATCAACAGCTGAAAAGCTTACAGACCGGAGCTGGGACGACGGCTTCCAGTTCGAAGACGGCGAGTGATCAGCGGTCCATCGCTCAACAAGCGCCTGCGGCCTGTGATCAGGCAGCCTCTGGCCCTGGTACGCAACAGGCCCGTTCCGGGGCCGATCATGTTGATGCCATTAATGCGGTTTTCACGCTGCTGGAAGATGCCTATCCCCTGAAGTTCAAGCGGGCTTTCCAAACCCATGAAGATATCATCCGTGCCAAGCGGGTCTGGAAAAACTCTCTGCAGGAATTCAGCCCCCGTCGTATTTTGATGGCGGCAAAAAAGGCGCTGGATACCGTTAAATTTTTTCCCGATCTCAGTGATATCCGTGAGCTGTGCAAGCTGCGATACGATGAAGTGGGGTTAAAAGAGCCCCTGCAGGCTTATTATGAGGCCTGTTATGCCCCGCAACAGCACAGAGAATATCCATGGTCGCATATTGCGGTTTATCTTGCCGCCCGTGAAACCGGTTGGATGATGCTGCGCAGTGAGGAACAACGGATCGCTTTTCCGGTATTTGAGCGAAACTATGAAATACTCTGTAACCGGGTACTGGAAGGTGAAGATCTGGAGGCCAGTATCCTGAAAGGGATTGAAGATAGTCGCAGTAAAGAAGTCACCCGTCTGGCAGAAGAGGCGGCGCAACAGCATCAGCGGGAAACGATGATTTCCCAGGGTATTGATCCGGATAATGGGGCATCAGCCCGGGATCGGTTAAGGAAAGTGTTTGACCAGGGCTGATACTGAATCATCCCTGATGAAATGCAGGGTGCCCTGAACTCCGCGAATCGACTGACTACTGTATTTGCAGTAAATCCTGCGGCGGTGACGTGTACGAAAAGCCTGCCTCTTGAATTTCTCTCCTCAAACCCTTATTAAACCGAATATTATTTTCCCGCCGACTGGAGTGTGGCCATGAATCCAAGCCGAGCCGATATTGAAGCGGCGATTCGCAGCTATCAGGACCCTTACCTGAAAAACAATTTGCTGGATGCTGGCTGTCTTGAATCCCTGAACGTTGACAATGGCAACGTCAGCGCTTCACTGGTGCTGGGTTACCCGGCCAAAGGCCTGTGTCATGGGGTGGCCCAGATGCTGGCCAGTAAAATCGAAGATGTCGATGGCGTTGCGTCGGTGGATGTTTCGGTCAACTGGCAAGTGGATCCGGCACCGGTTCAGGGTGAGCTGGAAACCATGGCCGGTGTGAAGAACATCATTGCCGTGGCTTCCGGTAAAGGTGGGGTGGGTAAATCCACCACCGCAGCGAACCTGGCCCTGGCCCTGGCGGCAGAAGGTGCGCGGGTGGGTATTCTGGATGCCGATATCTATGGCCCGAGTATGGGACAGATGTTTGGCATTGCCGATGGCACCCGGCCGGATGTGAAGAATGAGAAATTTTTCGTGCCCATTGAGGCCCATGGTATCCAGGTGATGTCCATGGCGTTTCTGGTGACCGAAGATACCCCTGTGGTATGGCGTGGCCCCATGGTCAGCGGTGCGCTGATTCAGTTGCTGACTCAGACGATGTGGCATGACCTGGATTACCTGGTGATTGACCTGCCTCCGGGCACCGGTGACATTCAATTAACCCTGGCTCAGAAAATTCCGGTTTCCGGCAGTGTGGTGGTGACAACACCTCAGGATCTGGCGCTGATTGATGCCAGAAAAGGTGTGGAGATGTTCCGCAAGGTTGGTGTGCCGGTTCTGGGCGTGGTGGAAAATATGGCGGTTCATATCTGCTCAAACTGTGGCCATTCCGAGCATTTGTTTGGTGAAGGTGGGGGGAGCCGTATCGCTGAGCAGTTTAAAATCGACCTTTTGGGCTCCCTGCCCCTCTCCATGATGATTCGTGAACAGGCAGACCAGGGCGCGCCTACGGTTGTTTCTGAACCAGAATCACAGATCGCCATGATCTACCGGGATATGGCCAGGCATATGACGGCAAAACTGTGGTTACGTCATCAGCAGGCCCCGGCCGTGCCATCCCTGTCAGTGGTGGATGACTAAAAGTGTTTGATTTTCTGGCGGACTCTGTCCAGGAACTGGCTTAACCGGGGTTTGGCAATCTTATCCATGCGGTACAGAGTCAGCCAGTCAATATCCCGGCATTGGGTGACGGCCTTCAGGCTCAGTTTCATCATTTTTCGGGGTGGGTTACCGATCAGGGCCATCCGCCAGCGGGATGCGCCCTGGGTGGTAATGATCAGAATCTTCTTCAGGTTGGTTAGCTTTGGTTTTACCCCATCCGGGCCAAAATCGGCCACGACAGAGGGAAGCCAGACTCGATCCAGCCAGCCCTTCAGGATTGCCGGTGGTCCCATCCACCAGGTGGGATAGATCATGATCAGGGCTTCAGCCCATTGCAGTTGGTGCACATATTTCTCTACGGTAGTGGTGTTGTCCCTGTCCTTATAGGTTCTTCGCTCGGCGGTGCTCATTCTGGGCTCAAAATTTTCCTGATAGAGATCCAGCGTTTGTACCTCAAATGATTTTGCCCGCAGCTCATCAGACACCACCTGCAAGATGCTGGCGTTGTAACTCTCAGGAACCGGGTGGGCAAAAACAACCAGTGTTTTCATGCAAGCATTCACTCCATGCCTTTGTTAGTCTGGCCTGATTGTACCGCTTATTGAATGGGGCGTAACCGCTGTGTGTTCGTCTATGCTTGGTTGATTACCCGCGCTAAAAAGACCAACAGCATGGACAATTTCTTCCAGCAGTGGCGTACCTATCGAACCGTTGTTGACCAGGGCTATATGGGGCACAACAGTATTGCTGACAATATCCTCAGGCAGATAGAGCCGCTGCCGCAAGGTTTGGATATTCTTGATCTGGGTTGTGGCGATGCCGAGGTGTTTTTCCAGCTGCTACCGGAGCTGACGGTCAATGCGTATCGGGGCGTTGATAGTTCTGCTGCGGCTCTTGAGGTTTTGACCGAGCGTTTTAACGGCAGAGATGTTGCGTTTCAGCTTGACTGTCAGGATATGATGGATTTTCTATCGTCCTGTGATGATCAGTTTGACATTATTCTCGCCGGGTTTTGTATCCATCATCTGTCATTTGATGACAAAAAACGGTGCCTGGAGATGGCTTATCGCTGTCTTCGTGAGCATGGGGTGATGTTTATCTACGATGTATTTTTACAGCCCGGCGAATCCAGGCAGCGGTACCTTGCAAATTATCTGGCTTATATGCATTCCAACTGGACAGCCATGTCAGTTCGGGAGTTGGAGGCATTGAGTGCTCATATTACAGACTGTGACTTTCCTGAAAAGGTGCAGACGTTTCAGCAATGGTCAGACGATGCCGGATTTAAACAGGTCAGGAACCTGTGGGAAGGGGAGTGGCATTCCCATAAGCTGCTTCAGCTTAAACGGGGGTGATGGCACAGTGACGGTTACTCTCTGTTCATCCTGAATATTGATCTGGGTCAAGATAGTGTTTTGCCGCAATAGGTCATACTGATCCCGACAGTGTTTCTTCCGGGAGCCAGGGATATGAATAATGACAACCCCTTAGTTAGCATGACGGCTGAACAAATCATGTGTCAGAAGGTGATGACTGTTCCCTCTGACTGGTCAGTGGATCGGCTGGCGCGCTTTTTGACGGATAAGGCCATTTCCGGTGCGCCGGTGGTGAATAATGCCGGACAGTTGATCGGCGTTGTGTCATTTTCCGATATTGTCCGGCAGGCAGGCAGTGGTCTGGTTGATCTGGCCAGGCGGGATGATGATTTTTACAGCGCCATGATCGATGATTCACTGTCACCGGAAGATCAGCGCTCCTTTCATGACCTGGTGGATCAGTCCGTTCTGGTCAATGATATTATGACGCCGATGGTGTTTGAAGTGTCTCCGGATACACCGCTGATCCACGTCGCTGAAGCGATGGTTAAAGGGCGTATTCACCGGGTTATGGTTACCAGGGATCGCTCACTGAAGGGGGTAATCAGTGCGCTGGATCTGTTGAAGGTGATGACGCTTTAGGTGTTTGCGGAGTATTGCTCCTGCATTTCCGGGATACTGTACATCCCTGTACCTTCCCTGGAAATAAAAAAAGGTACCGGTTGACCGGTACCTTTTTGAAGTTCGCTAACCGTGTAGTCCAATCAAATCAGAGACGATTAACGAAAGATCCTCATCTCAACCCGACGATTCTGCGAACGGTCGTTTCCTTTGTTGTTGAGGGTAACAGGGCTGTGTTGGCCTTTACCCGACGTTGTAATGCGCTCTTCTTCTATACCTTTATGCATCAGGTACGCTTTTACAGCCAGGGCCCGACTCTCAGAAAGATTCTGGTTTGCCCGGCTTGAACCAACTTTGCAGGTATAGCCCGTGAGTTCGATACGCCTGGAATCACCCATGTGTTCTGCAACCGTATCCAGTAACTTACGATCTTCCATATCCAGAACTGAAGTTCCAAAGTCAAAATATATGGCCTTGGGCGTCTTTTCCTCAAAAAGACAGAAGGGAAGATCACAGTTGAAAACGTTATTGGTTGATTGGTAATCACTGGCGGCCATTTCGCTGCTGGTTTTTTTTAAGCCGCAGCCTGTGGTCAGAAGGGCTGCTGTTAGAAGGGCGGTTATTTTGAGTTGCCTTATCATGGTAATTCTCCATCCATGGTGTTTAATGATGTTTGATTCCCTTTTATGGGAATTTCTATTGAGTATAGTGTTGTGCTTTCCCGTTGCAGGGGCCTGTTGGGAAATCTTTTGGGCAGGTGTCAGTAAGACTGATTTTTGACAGAGTGCGCGGGTTTTCAGGGATGAGCGGCAGGACTCAGGGAGCCACTTGTAAAAGTGCTGTCTCCTGGTCACATCTCCACTCCCCGGGGCATTCGACAGGTGTGGAGGTGCAACCCGGATTCAGCAATCATCAGACATGGATTTTCAGCACCGGTTAAATCTCAGTCAGTACCAGGGCTGCTGATTTGTAAGGCAGATTTTGTGCCTGGGCAACGCTTTCACAGGTAACAACACCCCGGCAAACATTCAGGCCTGCCAACAGATATGGATTGTCTTCCAGAGCCTTGCGAGTGCCTTTGTTGGCAATCTGAAGAACATAAGGCAGTGTTGCATTGTTCAGTGCCAGGGTAGAAGTACGGGCGACCGCTCCGGGCATGTTGGCAACGCAATAATGCACCACGTCATCAACGATAAAGGTCGGTTCGGCATGGGTGGTCGCCACAGAAGTTTCTGCGCAGCCACCCTGATCAATGGCCACATCGACAATAACAGAGCCTGATTTCATCCTGCTAACCAGCTCCCGAGTGATGAGCTTGGGCGCTGCTGCTCCGGGCAGCAGAACACTGCCGATGACCAGGTCAGCGGATAGCACATGCTGCTCAATAGACTGGGAAGTGGAGTATACGGTACGAACACGGTTGCCATATTGGGCATCCAGCCAGCGCAGTGCATCCACTGAACGGTCAAGTACCACCGCCTCGGCACCCATGCCGACTGCCATCGCGGTGGCATTCTGGCCAACAACCCCGGCACCGATAATGACCACCTTGGCAGGTTCAACGCCGGGAACCCCGCCAAGCAGCATACCGCGTCCGGCCATGGATTTTTCCAGACATCGTGCACCGGCCTGGATAGACATGCGCCCGGCCACTTCCGACATGGGGGCCAGCAGTGGCAATCGACCCCGGGCATCGGTTACGGTTTCGTAAGCGATACAGGTTGCCCCGGAATTGATCAGGTCTGTGGTCTGTGGCACATCAGGTGCGAGGTGCAGATAGGTGAACAGTGTGTGATGGGGTTTCAGTCTGGTGCGCTCAACAGCCTGGGGCTCTTTTACTTTCACGATAAGCTCAGCTGCCTGAAAAACCGCTTCCGCCGTGTCCAGGATTGTGGCACCTGAGGCCAGATAGTCCTCATTGAAGAAACCTACGCCATTACCGGCATGGTCTTCAACAAACACCTCGTGTCCGTTGTGAACCAACTCTTTAACAGCAGCCGGGGTCAGGCCTACGCGGTACTCGTGATTCTTGATTTCCTTGGGAATACCTATCCGCATATTCAACTCCATGATCCTATTAAATTGGGATATAACAATATTTAACATCAATTTTCACAGGATTTTATCTTAAATATGACTTTTTATTGGTTTTTTAATCTAAAAAATATTTTTGAATGAATTTTTTGCTCTGTGTTCAGGAGACATAACAGATAAAGCCCGATAACCGCCGGTAAATTAACGTGTGTTAAATATATTGAACATCACTCAGTGACTGGGCAGTATTGGCATAAAAAAGGCATAAAAAATAACAGAGCAAGTCAGTATTGCCTGGGAAGGACAGTCTTGAGTCCGACAGGCTAACGGGGCTGAAAGTGGGACTTGCTCTTAAAAAAAACCAGGGGATCCACCAATGCCAGATTTCAAAACAGAACTTGCTGACTATCATTTTATCTGATTGATCCCCGGCGCTCGGCAGAAGGCAAAATACAGCCGCCATTGGGATTTGTGACCGGCACCCGTGAGACCATGAGTCAGCTCTACTCCGTTGATGGCTTGGCGGATTTTGCCGGGTTTCTGGATGACGTTAATCAGCTGGCCAAAGCCCGGGGCGTTCCTGCTGACTCTGCGGTGGCAGAAGCTGCGCCGGGGCAGTTTGAGATCAATCTCAAGCATGGCAAAGATGCGATCGCCGCCTGCGATCATGCAATTCTGCTGAAGCGGTTGATCCGCGAACTGGCCGGACGTTATAACTATGAAGCCACCTTTATGGCGAAACCCTATGAACAGCAGCCGGGCAATGGGCTGCATATTCATGTTAGTCTTCAGGATGATTCCGGTGGTAATGTTTTTGCCAATGCAGAAGGGGAAGACAGCAAGATTCTTCAGCACGCCATAGCCGGTTCCATTGATATGATGCCGGAAACCGTGGCACTGCTCTGCCCTAATATAAACTAATATCGTCGTCTTGTTCCTGATATGTATGTGCCGTTACACGCTTTCTGGGGACACAATAACCGTACAGTGTCGTTAAGAATACCAGCTGGCGGGCGAGCCGACCGCCGTATCGAACATCGCCTTGCCGGGGCCGATGCCAACCCGTACCTGACATTGGCTGCTGTGCTGTCCGGCATATTGTATGGCATTGAGAATAAGCTGACGCCACCAGGGGAGGCAGCACCCGGGCTTGAAAACGAATACCCTTTGTTGCCCCACCGTCCTGCAGAGGCATTGTCCAGGCTGGCTAAAGGCACACTGCTTTCTAAATATATCAGTCAGCAATACATTGATCTCTATACCCTGTGCAAGCGGGACGAGCTGCAGGGTTTTGAGCGTCATGTGACGGCTTTGGAAACGGAGTGGATGTTGAAAACGGCATGATTTGGCCAGGACTGAACTGACCGAAACCTGTGAGAGGCTTTCAGATAATGACCCATGATGTACAGTATATGGAGAAATACCAACCTTCCTTGGTGATCGCAAAGAACTATACCAGACTACCGCCTGCCAAAAAGAAAAGATCGTCGTATACACATTCTTGCTGCGCACTGAAGGCACCGGTTTTTTGCGATCACACAGCATTGATAAGTGAGCTATATGCCCGGGATGAAACTGGATTATGTCGTGACTTCAGCAGGTAATATGGTGAACATAGCCAAGAGGAGCCTTGATGACAAAGAGCTTATGGAGACTCTGTCATCCAGAGCGACGTGCTCAGGGTGTAATATTTATTTTTTGCAGGGTACCAAAGTTGCGGTCTGCGGCCATCGGGTTTGTAACCAGTGCTGGATAAGTAATGAAGAACGCTGTCCCAATCGTCGGTGTGGCGATGACAAGAAACTGGAAAATTACGATATTTCCAGCATGGATGAGATTGGCAGGTTATTTGTGAACTGTCCGCTGAGTGGCTGTAGAGAAATACTCTCCTATGCAGAAACTGACGCACATATAGCTGCACACAACCTGCCGGAACCTGGTCAGAATAATGAATGACTCGGGATACTCGCTGCCAGGCTGAGTCGGTGAAGAGAGTTTGACGGGTAGGAAATGGGGCTTATCATGGGCGACTTTGGCCAATATGAATTGTGTTCTGTTTATCAATGATCAGCAGCACAGACTCCTGGACTGATTTTACTGTTTTTTCGTTGTTGTATATCTATGTCACTACTGAAAAAAGCAATGGCATCGCTGTCGATAGGTGCCGCAAAAGTGGATGCCGTGCTCGAGCAGCCAGAGTTGATTCCGGGCAAACGGGTGGATTTCACCATTCGGGTTAACGGGGGGGCGCTGAACAACAGATAACATCTATCTGAATATCTGCTGCCAATATTTTGCCGAGCTGGAAAAGCGTAAGGGTGGTGATGAAGGGACCGTGACTGAAAAGGTAAAACAGACCTGCTCTCTGAGCCAGTGGTCATTACCGGAAACCTTTATCATTGCTCCGGGTGAAGAACGAATATTCAATGCCAGTTTTATTTTGCCCCATAACACACCCCTTACCCCTGAATCTTTAACAAAATCCTGGCTTATTGAGAATACCCCTAACGTTGACACCAGAGACTTTGGCCGCCTCCGGGCTACTGCCGCTGGCTCAGACAGTCATGATAACGGCAATAAAAAAATCACGCTTGAACTATTATCCAGAGACCATGTCAAAAGTCCCTGTCTGAATATGTAAAAATTGATGCACGCTATCTTTGGAGTTTTATGGTTACAGATAGTATTTCAACCTTTTCGTGTCCTGTTTGCCTGGACAATCTGGGGGAAGAAGTCGCAGATCACCATGCCCCGTTTACCTTGGCATGCGGCCACGTTTTTGGTCGGTCATGCATCATCCAGGCAGGCAAATACGATATACGCTGTCCCATGTGCCGGGAGTACACTGTGCCAGATGAATTCACGACTTATTACGCCCGTGTAACGACGCGATTGTCGGACCGTCTGGCAACCTTGTCGCCTCCACCATTATGGGTGTACGAATTTGTTGACCAACACTTCGGTTATCTTTTAACTGCGGGGATCACCCTCAACATCAATAACTGCGCTGTCAGTTATCTTAACGGTAACCATGTTGCCGATGATTTGGCTCGGATTATTTTACTGAGTACCACTGAACTCTTACTCAATGAAGATAGACGCAACGCTGTCATTAACAGTGCCAGAAACGCAGGCATTGGTGTCTGCTTTAGTTACCTTATCAATGGCCCTGCTGCTATTGCTCCGGGCATTGTTGGCGCTGCAGCTACTGTCACGCCTGCTGTTATCGCATCCAGGCTGTGGCCGTAATGGCGTTGCAGTTCGATACCATCTGCCGACGATTTTGGACAGGTAGTTTTCCAACGTTCCTGTGTTTATGCTAACTGCCGTATCCGATACAACGCCTGAAGCACTGGGTGAGTTTGTGATTGCTTTCCTTGATCAGACTTGATCTGCAATTTTCTGCTGAGCCAGTGCTTCGACATCGTCGTTTTATCGACTATTTTTTATTGGCGTATTTCATGGAATCCAGAGCTACGGCAAAGATAATAATCCCCCCCTTGATAATAAACTGCCAGTAAGGGTTGATGCCGATATAAGTCATACCGTAGTTGATGATGGTAAAGATCAATACGCCGGTGACCACGCCCATGATACTGCCGACGCCACCGGCAAAAGACACCCCGCCAACCACACAGGCGGCAATGGCATCCAGCTCGTACAAAAAGCCGAGGTTATTGGTGGCAGAGCCGATACGGCCAGCTTCCAGAAGACCGGCAAAGGCATAAAATACACCGGAAAGCGCATACACCTTCAGCAGGGTAAGTGGTACGTTGACACCAGATACTTTGGCCGCCTCCGGGTTACCACCGATGGCAAAGATGTTTTTGCCAAAGACGGTTTTGTTCCACAGTACCCAGCTGAAAATAATGGCAATAACCGCATAGAAGGTGATATAGGAAAGCCGGAAGTCACCCAGTCGGATAAAGCCCTGGGTAAATTCGGAGAACTGAGTGGCAAAACCGGCCACTGGCGAAGCGCCCACATAGTCATAATAGAGGGAGTTCACGCCATAGACGATAATCATCGTACCCATGGTGGCGATGAACGGCGTCACTTTCAGGTAGGCGACCACCAGCCCGTTCACCAGACCAATCAATGCACCAATGGCACAGACAATCATGATAACGGCAGGGATCGGCAGTGGCCCCAGCTCCGGGAAGACTTTGTTGACATTTTCCAGGGCTTGCAACAGGGTTGCCGAGATGACCGCTGCCAGACCAACCTGACGACCGGCAGAAAGGTCGGTTCCCTGGGTAACAATCAGACTGGCAACCCCCAGGGCGATAATAATTCTGACCGACGACTGTGTCAGTATATTGCTGAGGTTTCTTAAACTTACAAACGACGGTTCTTGTATAATGATCACCGCCAGAAGAATCAGCAGCACCGCATAGATACCACCTTCTTTTACCAGGCGCAGAACACTCAGTTGTTTTCCCGCCGTCAGACTGCTGGCAACACTCATGGCAGTCTCTCCCCTTGTTCGTTTCAGTAAATAAAAAATGCGTTATAGATAGCGTGCAGCCAGTTCAAGAATTTTGTGCTGCGTGGTTTCCCGGGTATTGACAATGCCGGCAACCCGACCATTACTCATTACCATGATGCGGTCGGTGACACCCAGCAACTCAGGCATTTCTGATGAAATCATAATGATGCCTTTATCCTTTTTGGCCAGGTCCAGAATCAGCTGATAGATTTCAAACTTGGCACCCACATCAATCCCCCGGGTCGGTTCATCCAGCATCAGGATTTCCGGTTGGGTCAGAAGCCAGCGGCCAATGACCACTTTCTGTTGGTTACCGCCGGAGAGTGAGCCGATGTGTGTTTTATGACCGGGTGTTTTTACCTTCATGGCATCAATTACCCACTGAGTATCCGCTCCCATGGTCTGATTACTTAATAAACCAAAACGTTGTTTGTACTTTTCAATATTGGCAATCAGAGCGTTAAAGGTGATATCGAGTGTGGCGTAGATACCCGTCGCACGTCGCTCTTCGGTGACCAGAGAGAAGCCATTCTGGATGGCCTGGTATGCATCCTTATTGTCCAGTGTCTTTCCATGCAGCTTGATAACGCCCGCGCTTTTATCGCGAATACCAAAAATGGTTTCCACGACATCGGTACGACGGGCACCCACCAGACCGGCGATACCCAGAATTTCGCCTTTACGGAGTTCAAAGCTGACATCCTGTATGGAGGGCTGGTTTTTGGCGGTCAAATGTTCTACCTGAAGAATCACCTCTTTCGGCTGGTGATTCCGCTGAGGGAATCGCTGGGTCAGTTCCCGCCCCACCATCAGGCTGATGATCTGGTCCATATCCAGACCTGCCAGTGGCCGGGTTGTCACCCATTGACCATCCCGAAGTATGGTAATGTCGTCGCAGATAGAAAAAATTTCTTCCATCTTATGAGAGATGTAGACAATACCGCAGCCACGCTCTTTTAATTTATTAATGATGGTAAACAGGTGGCGGACTTCTTTTTCTGAAAGGGACGAAGTCGGTTCATCCATAATGACAATTTTGGCGTTGTAGGAAAATGCCTTGGCAATTTCCACCATCTGTCGTTTGGAAACAGACAGATCCGCCACCTTATCTTTTGGATCAACATCAATATCCAGCTCGTCAAAGATCTTTTTGGTTTCGTCGTACATGGTTTTGTGATCAATAAAACCATGTTTCTTTGGGTAACGACCCAACCAGACATTGTCCATCACGCTGGATTGCAATACCTGGTTCAGCTCCTGATGCACCATGGAAACACCGTGAGTGAGTGCTTCCTTGGATGAGGTGAATTCTGTGGCCTTGCCTTGAAAATAAATACTGCCTTCGTCTTTTTCATAAATACCGAAAAGACATTTTAAGAGCGTTGATTTGCCGGCACCATTTTCCCCCATCAGGGCATGGACGGAGTGAGGACGCACTTTTAGATTAACCCGGTCCAGGGCTTTTACTCCGGGAAATGATTTGCTGATGTCGGTCATTTCCAGAAGCCATTCACTGTCGTTAATCAAATGGTTGCTGGTATCCATAGCATTCTGACTTTTCAGAGATAAAGAGCACCCGGCAAGGGCATCGGAAATGCCTGGCTGCTCTTTTGAATAAGAAACGGAGTTGAAAGATTTGGCCTGGTTTCCTCTCGTTCCCATGCTCCTGCGTGGGAACGAGGGGTTAGTCAGACCTTAACCTGCCTGTCACAAGTCGTCTTTATCGACACCCACGTAAGGTACGCGAACGATTTTATTTTCGATATTCCAGTTGGTGCCTTCACCTGCGCCTTTGCCATTGGCCAGGTTATTGGCTAACTGAAAAGCGGCTTTGGCCTGGTTATTGGCGTCGTTCAGTACGGTTCCCTGCATTTGCCCGCCTTTGATCAGTGCCAGTGCTTCTGTCAGGGCATCAACGCCAAACACGGGAATGGCGGATTTACCGGCGGCTTTCAGGGACTCGATAGCGCCCATGGCCATGGCATCATTGTTGGCGATAACCACTTCAATTTTGTCGGCATTCGGGCCAGAGATCCAGGCATCAACCTTGTCTTTTGCCATGGCGGTATCCCACATGGCGGTATCCATATGGAGTTCTGCCGTCGGGTAGCCCCGGTCATTCAGGGTAGAGATGACATAGGACGTTCTTGCTTCTGCGTCCGGGTGGCCGGGCTCACCCTTCAGTAATACATACTGGATCTTGCCATCACCGTTCAGATCCCAGGCTGAGTTTTTGGCCCAGTGCTCAGCAATCAGTTCTCCCTGGATAATGCCCGATTCCTTGGAGTCAGTGCCAACGTAGTAAGCATGCTTATAGCTGGCCAGGGCTTCAGCGGTGGGCTCTTTGTTGTAGAAGACAATGGGAACATCATCGTACTTGGCTTTTTGAATGATGACCGGAGCGGCGGCAGGATCCACCAGATTAATCGCCAGCGCATCCACCCCTCTGGCCAGCATAACGTCAACCTGGTCATTCTGCTTGGACTGATCGTTCTGCGAGTCGTTCATCAGCAGTCGAACACCGTCAACCTTGTCGGCTTCTGCTTCGATAGCCCGGCGAACGCTTGCCATAAAGTTATCGTCGTATTTGTAAACGGTAACGCCAAGGGTCGTGCTGGCCTGAGCGGCACTGCCAATGGTCATCGCTGCCATCATGGCAGCCAGCGCTGTGACTTTTTGCATGGTTGTCCTTCGGTGAATTTCTGTGTGTTTTGATGGTATCAAATAGTGCTTGCTGTTAGGGTAAGGCAGCTCAACGAAATGTAACAAAGTCTTAACCCGGATATTTCATAAACGTGCTCCCGCTCTCGCTTGTCCTTTGTCGCTCTAAGGGAGTTTTGCTCAGTCGACCGTACTCCCCGGTACGGCGCTCCCTCGCAAAATCCCTTAGAGCGACAAAGTCCTGCGCGAGATTCGGGGCAGTTTATGATATATCCGGGTTAAAAAAGTGATCATAAAAAGATAAGTCGATCGACGTTCATATTGTCAGGGATCAATAGTTTTGCTCAGCGCTGATTGGGATAATCCTGCCTGACGACGTGGTCATTATATGTTTAGGGGGAACGATGAGGGCATTGCACCGGATTTTTGTGGTGGATGATGATGATGGCATTCGGCAGTTACTGGCTGAATACCTGACAAAGCATGGTTTTGCTGTGGAAACATCACCGGATGGTGAGTCTTTTCTGGAACGGTTCCAATCACTGTCCGTGGAAGAAACCCGGAATGCGCTGGTGGTGCTGGATATCATGATGCCGGGTATTGATGGCTTCGATGTCTGTCGGAAGTTGAGAACCTTTACCAAAGTCCCTGTGATCATGCTCACTGCCGTATCCGATGAAATGGACCGTATTGTTGGTCTGGAAATCGGGGCAGACGATTACCTTGCCAAACCCTTTAACCCGAGGGAGCTACTGGCCCGAATTAAAGCCATTTTCCGGCGCAGTGAGCAGACCGCTGAGGCGGTGCCGCCTTCACGGTTTTGCTGTTTTCATGGTCTTTGCCTGGATATGGTGACCCGGTCATTGTCTGATACGGAAGGTGAGCCCCTGCCGCTCTCTGGTGCTGATTACAATCTGTTGATGCTCTTTGTGAACAATGCCGGCAGGGTGTTGAGTCGTGAGTATATTGCTGGCGAAACCCGCAAACGCGGTTCAGATCCACTCGACCGTTTTATTGATGTCCATATCAGCCGTCTCCGCCAGTGTCTGGGTGATGATGCCAGGTCTCCGGCGATCATCAAAACCGTGCGAGGTGCCGGATACCTGATGGCCACCGAGGTTCGATTTTCCCATGATGCCGCCGTGCCTGTTCTTTCGTGAGCGTAAGGATGACCGGCGTCATAAAAGAGTATTGGCAAATCCTCAAACACCAGCTTCATGAGTGCTCACCAAGGACGCTGGCCGGCCGTTTCCTGATGGTGATGTTTGCCCTGGTGTTCACCTCCCAGCTTCTGGTGAATCATCTCTGGGAGCGGGAAACCGAGAGTGATCGGCAGGAAGCGCTTGCCAGAGTATCAACCAGTGTGGCGCTGCATCTGTCGGCAACTACTGAATACTTTGTTACATTGCCTGCCTCACTCCGCAAGGCCGCTATCAACAAACTGCGTTACATGGGAGGAGCCCGTTACTTCATAACCCTGAATCCGGAGTTTATTAAACTGGTGCCTTATGAGAACTCATTGGCCCATCAAACGGTGGTGAATGTCTTTAAGGCAGTACTTAAAAACGCCAATCATATCAGTGGCCGGGTCGAGGTGGCTTTTTCCCGACCGGAAACGCTGAAGGTGTTTGATAATCAAACGCTGCTGCAGGATCTGCCTGATAATCGTGGCCGGGAAACGTTATTGGTTGAGCCTCTGGATCTGCCGGTTCTGGTGATTCAGGTTGAGCTTGAAAACAGTGAGTGGCTATACCTGGCAACCCTGATGCCAGACTCATCCATTCTCTCGGCTGATGACTCATCCCCGGCACCTTTGCAAACTTCTTATTTGATCTGGATGCTGGTGCTGCTGGTATTTGCGACCATGGCTATCTATTTTATGGTTCGCCCTTTTGCGGCGTTATCCAAAGCAGCAAACGATTTTGGGCGGGATCTGGAGCCTGTGGCCATTCCTGAACGGGGCTGTCTGGAGTATGAAAGAACGGCCCGGGCATTTAACCAGATGCAGCAGAATATCCGCCATTATATGAATGACCGGAAACAGCTGTTCTCAGGGATTTCCCATGACCTGAAAACGCCGATTACCCGACTGCGGCTGCGAGCCGAAATGCTGGATGATGACGCCCAGCGGGAGCCGTTTATCCATGACCTGGAACACCTGGAAATCATGGTCAAGTCGGCCCTGCAGGTGGTCAGCAATACCGATATCCATGAAAACCCCCGGGTGGTTGATCTGGAAAGAATGCTTAATGACATTACACTCGCAGCCCAATCGGTTGGGCAGAGGGCCTGGCTGCATACACCGTTCCTGAATCATCCTGAGGGTGACGGGCGTTATAACATTACCGGAAAACCCCTGGCACTTAAGCGGTGCCTGGAGAACCTGATTGGCAATGCGATTGTTTATGGGGCACCGGCCAATATTTATATTGAGCGGGTAGCCGATCAGGTCATCATTACTGTCCGTGATAATGGGCCCGGTATTCCAGAGGGGATGGAAGAAACGATTTTTAAACCTTATTTCCGGCTGGACTACGGCTGTCAGAAGAACCCCGATGGTAACGGTCTTGGGCTGATCACCGCTCGCCACCTGGCGCGGATTCACGGTGGCAGCCTCAGACTTCGTAACCATCCGGAGGGTGGGCTGGAGGTTACCCTGACACTGCCAGTCGCCTGATTTTATGACAATTGATGTTTATTCGTTGATGGTTTGAACCACCTTAACCGGTTGGCATTGGACACCACGGTTACCGACGACAGTGCCATGGCACCACCGGCGATGACCGGATTGAGCAGCATGCCGGTAAAGGGGAACAGGATGCCCGCGGCAATGGGTATGCCTAATGAATTGTAGATAAAGGCACCAAACAGGTTCTGTTTGATATTGCTCAGTGTTGCTCTTGAGAGTTCAATAGCATCTGCGACACCGTGAAGAGATGCGCCCATCAGGGTCACATCCGCCGATTCAATGGCAACATCCGTCCCGGTGCCAATGGCAAAGCCAACATCGGATTGGGCCAGGGCCGGGGCATCGTTGATGCCATCACCCGCCATACCCACTTTATGACCGCTCCCGGATAGAAGATGCTGTAGTTCTTTCACATGCCCGGCTTTATCTTCAGGCAGAACTTCGGCATGGAACTCATCGATGCCCGCCTGTCTGGCAATGGCCTGTGCTGTTAACCGGTTATCTCCGGTGAGCATAACCACGGTAATACCCAGTTTATGAAGCCGTTTGATGGCTGCCTGTGAGTCGGCGCGGATAGGGTCTGAAACTGAGATGATCCCGGCCAGACAGTCATTAATCGCCATAAACATCGGAGTTTGCCCCTGTTCTGCCAGTTGTTCCGCTTTATCGACCAGGCTTTCGATGTTGCAGCCATTGTCGGCCATCAATTTTTTATTACCCAGCAACAATACCTGACCACCGACGTTACCAGAGACGCCGTGACCGGGAATGGCCTGAAAACTTTCAACGGCTTTCAGTGCTATTTGTTTTGACTGGGCGGATGCCACAATTGCTTCAGCAAGGGGGTGTTCAGAGCCCTGTTCCAGGCTGGCTGCCAGGGTTAACAGTTCGACTTCGGTGTATGGCTTCAGGCTGACAATCTCAGTAACGGTGGGACGGCCTTCGGTAATAGTGCCCGTTTTATCCAGAACCAGCGTCGTCAGTTTACTGGCCTGCTGCAATGCGTCACCTTTACGAATCAAGATGCCCAGCTCCGCAGCTTTACCCACTCCCACCATAACTGACATGGGAGTGGCAAGGCCCAGTGCGCAGGGGCAGGCAATGATCAGTACCGTGGTGGTGACCACCAGCGTATGGGCAACCCTGGGCTCAGGTCCTGCAAAAAACCAGACAGCTGCCGCCAGCAGGGCAATCAGGATAACGGCAGGAACAAAAATGCTGGAAATTTTATCGGCCAGTCGGGCGATCGGCATCTTGGCACTCTGGGCTTTTTTTACCAGGGCGATAATCTGGGCGAGTGCCGTTTCACTGCCCACTTTTTCAGCAGTAAACAACAGTGAGCCATTTTTATTCAGGGTGCCGGCACTAATGGTATCACCCGCCTGCTTTTCTATAGGGACAGGCTCACCGGTCAGCATGGATTCATCCACAAAGCTCGTGCCATCCACAATGCTGCCATCCACCGGAATCTTCTCTCCGGGGCGTACCCGCAGTGTGTCGCCTTTACGCACTTGCTGCACAGGGATATCCAGCTCTTTGCCAGCACGAATCACCCGTGCTGTCCTGGCCTGAAGCCCAAGCAGTCGTTTTACCGCTTCACTGGTTTTGCCCCTGGCTCTCAGTTCCAGCGCCTGGCCCAGGTTGATCAGGCCGATAATCATGGCGGAAGCTTCAAAGTAGACATGCCGGGCACTGTTGGGCAGCCAATCCGGGAACAGTACAACAATCATGGAAAACAGCCAGGCGGCACCGGTGCCCAGTGCCACCAGAGTGTCCATATTGGCATTGCGATGTTTCAGGGACTGCCATAGTCCTGTGAAGAAGTGTCCACCGGAGAAATACAGAATCAGTCCGGTAACCACGCCAACCACACCCCAGGCAATCTGCTCCTGAGGGCTGTTGATGCCCATCTCGCCGGTGACCATTCCCCAGATCATCAGTGGTATCCCGAGGCCCAGGGCGATGGCGGTATGTTTCAGCAGATAGCGATAACGTCGCCTGTCTTCTGCTTCCCGCTGAGCCTGTTGTTGCTCGAATGAACCCTCTGCAAGGTTAAGAACCGTGCCGGGAAACCCCGCCTGTTCCAGCGCAGAAAGTACGGAATGGATCTCTATATGAATATCCGTACCGCCGGTATTTTCCAGCAGAACGGTTTTATCTGCCAGATTAACGGTTACCTTAACCCCATCAATGCCCTGCAGTGATTTTTCAATTTTGCCAACACAGGAGGCACAGTTCATGGCTGCGATGGCAACCATTGCCGAGGTTTGAACTTCCGAAGCAAGCTCAGCGACAAAGCCAACACTTTCTACTGCACTTACTAACGCTTCTGAAGAGGCGGTTCCGGCAACCCGGGCAGTGCGATCGGCAAGATTAACACTGGCGGCAGTAACGCCGGTCACCGCAAGCAGGGCCTTTTCTACCTTGCCAACACAGCCGGCACAGCGCAGACCACTCAATCGCAATTCGGTTTCTATGGCGGTCATGGATTATGCTCCTGTGGCCATTCTGTCACTGACTGATGCAGCATAACCCTTCCCCTTACAGGAAGGTAAAGGCTTAGCTGGTCAAACCGTTGAAATTTTATATTCTACTAATTTTTTGGACAGTGAGCCCTGTTGTTGGAAAATGGCTAAAATTTCATCCAGTTTTTCTTCAGAAGACCCTTCCAGTGCAGTGCGCAGCTGGCCCGGAGTCATAGGCTCAGTGCCAAGGCATCTCTGATACAGTGCCTTACCAACGCCAAAAACCATCCCCGCGGCCTTGACCAGACTGAAGGCTTCCATAAATTGGGCTGTCATGGTCGTCCCGACCGAAAATTCATTGATTGTGGCATCTCTGTCAGCCCATTTTGCTAATCCATCCAGTTGATCAGGCGATACACCCGGATGCAAAGTGCCGTTAAAGCGAGTTTCGTTAGCCATCAGTCTGAATGTATCAGCCCTTTCCCGTGTATCACCACTGAGGCCCATTTGGTAGACAAAGGCATTGTAAAGCGCAAAACTGCCAACGGTTAAGCTGCATGCCAGGCCGAGGAGGGCTTTAGCCAGGGCGACTTTGCCAACTCTGGAGTCTGGTACAGAGCCAAGCGTGGTGAGAATTTTATTGATCTTATCAGAGATACGTTTTTCTGAATCGGTTAGTTGTGTTTGTTTGCCCGCTTTTTTCTTACAAAAAGCAGACGTTAAACGTGCAGTTTCAAATATTACCGTTTTAATTGAAACTAAAAATGTCGCCGTCATATAAGTTTCAATAATGGTATTAACCAGTGCGTGAGGCGACATTATGATAATTTTTGCTGCCTGGGCCCCGTAAGAAAAGGCCCATGATTCTGGCAGAATGAGTTCCGGGAGATCATTGGTCCATTGTTCAACACCCAGTGGTAAGGCATAGGCCGAAACCAGAGAAGCAATGGCAGCGGTTTGAACAAGATCAGCGGTCAAAATATTCTCAGCAGCAAGATGGCATCGCTCTGCCTTGCCTATTATTTCCCCGGCTTTGTAGAGAAGATTAAGCGCTTCACAGCCAATGGCCAGCATGGTAATACCTTCTGAGGCAGTACCCAAAATGGCAATAGTCAGTCCAAATTCTTTATGGGAAGCAATGCCAACCCTTGCCATGTCGCTGGCCGTGGCCAGGAATAATGCAGGAAAATAACATTTATTGAAGGCTTTTTGTGCCCGGGATAATTTTGTTGAATACTCTTGCCAGCTGGCAGGTGCTGCTGAAACTGCATCTAATGTTAATGCAGCAGTACTGAAGGACCCGATCAACGTCACAATAATGTCACTGGCTGTGGATTGTTTATCAAGAATAAAACTGCTGTATCTGCCAAAAGCACTGAAAAGACACAGACCTGTCAGCACCCCATGAAGTACTGATTTCGGTTTTTCCGCTTCGCAGATAAAACGCTGAAAAAGAATTTCAACGTCATGCTTTGGCCTCTTGAGCTGCTCATAAAGTTTTTCGATGATAATCGTCTTGTTTTCTTCCCTGCTGATATGTTTCAGAATGGATTCAATCTTATCGTGCTTTTTTTCAAATCTTACAGTGCTTCTTTCTCCCAGATTTTTGTTGGCTTCAATGGTTTGTAAAGTATTGAATATTTGATGGTGATCGTTAGCTAAACGTTCAATGTTTGATTTTGCATAATTCCAGTGATATTGGGCACTCTCCATTTTTTTTTGAAAGCTGTTAATCTCTTTTTCAGCCTCTGGTATTGTTAGCTCAGTGTGGTTAGTTAAATGCTGGATGGTCAAACGTTTACCAGGCTCATTTGCCAGGGTGGATTGGATTTTATGGGCCTGTTGTAATATTTCAGGGGGGGAGGAATGGTGCTCTTTTGGGGAATGGTTTTCTTCATCGACTTGCCGTCTTTTCCGAAAACCACTGGATAGCAGGGAAACATCACCAGATGATGAAATAGAAGTCGTTCTATCCAGTAATAAAGGGCCTGTAATATGAGCTCCTTTAGAAGCCAGCCCAATGGTGTGTAATGCTGGAGCATTGGTCACACCAGCTTCTGAACCATCCTGCAAGGGTAAAATATCAGTGACCTCGGCATTGGATGAACTGTTCTGGCTCAAATTCAGGACACTGAGATGCAGGGAAACCTTGGATGGTGAATTCATTGATGAATCCTGTATCGAATTGTAGTTGATTTTTATCAGGTCAATACTATTGGGTTAACGTCTTTGTACTTTAATGATGAATTAGAGTGCAGTAAAACTGACCGTGCCCAGAGAAAAAAGACATACAACTATTGACTGGTAATTTCATACACTTTTGTTCTCATGCACAGCTTCTGGCTATGAATTTGACCTTTGTCATTTACCGTCCACTGCGGCTAATCCGCCACAGATGGATGGACACCTGATCTATGCCATTAAACGTTCTGTCGCCCCAGCTGTACCACCGGACTATTGACTCTCCCGGAGCCCGTCGACGGCTGCGCTGGAGCTGCGGGTTGATGATGGGGCTGCCGGAATTGCAATGGATGCCTGAGTGCGTTCAACAATAGCGGTGTTGTTGATGAGTCCGGATTTGCCTGCCTGAGGGCCTTATAGCTTTTATAGGTACAGACTCCATAGGCGGCTATTGTCAAAGCAGCGGGTAAAGCAAACCAGGCATAAGCCGGGGGGCAAAAGTATCGCATAAATCTGCCCGCTCATCCGAGTGATCCGAACAATCAAAAGCCCCATCGCACACTTTATCCCGAGGAAGACATCTGCTGATATCGCAGCGGAAATCACGCCCTAACTCTGCACATCTGGCCTGAGGGCATAAATCTGCCTGGTCATCCGAGTGATCATCACAATCATCTTTCTGATCGCACACTTTATCCCAAGTAAGACATCTGCTGCTGTCGCAGTGGAAATCACGCTTTAACTCCTCACATTTTTTCTGATTGCATAAACCCGGCCCCTCATCGGAATCATCACCACAATGATTATCCCCACGAAATACCCCGTCACAGACCCCCTTGGTCTTAATGCACTTTTTGTTGTCACAGAAAAACCGCCCCAGATCTTCACATTTTTCCTTAGTGCATAAATCTTCCCGCTCATCCGTGTCATCAAAACAATCATCATGCCCATCGCACTCATAATCGATATAAATACATTTGTGGTTGTCACAGCGGAATCCATGACCTAACTCTTTGCATTTGTCCTGAGTGCATAAATCCGCACCCTCATCCGAGTTATCACCACAATTATCTCCCCCATCGCATACCAGATAGTGAGGAATACATTTATCTGCCTTTCACCACCCCAATCAGGAATATACCGACTCATATAAAATGCCTAAAACTTGAATGATCGCCCGTTGTCTTTTCTTCAAACCGACCACACGTTGTTCCTGATTATTGACCGTTAATACACTAACCCCTTGAAAACAGAAAAACACCCATCTCGCCGTTGGGTTCTGGCAGGGCTTTTTTTTCTGGTTTAAGAATACACGG